>JAZRID010000280.1:0-18295 GCA_045645125.1 Oscillospiraceae bacterium
AGATAGAACAGTTGCCCACTACAGGTGCAGTCACAGGTCTGGATATGGGTATCAAGTCCTTTGCTGTTTCTTCCGATGGTACAGAATACCCCAACCATAAGTATCTTGCCAAATCTGAAAAGAAGCTGGCTCGTCTGCAACAAAAGCTCTCCCGAAAAACAAAGGGGAGCAAGCGCAGAGAGAAAGCACGCAGTAAGGTGGCAAGACTACATGAGCATATCTCCAACCAACGCAAAGACCAGTTGCACAAACTGTCCGCGGAACTACTTCGTAAGTATGATATCATCTGCATCGAGAACCTCGCTCCCAAAAACATGGTCAAGAACCATACTTTGGCAAAAGCAATCTCAGATGCCAGTTGGGGAGAATTTCGCAGACAATTGGAATACAAGGCGACATGGTACGGCAAAAAGATTGTGGTCATCGACCGCTTCTACCCATCCAGTCAGCTCTGTTCTTCCTGTGGTGTACAGTGGTCTGGGACAAAAGACCTCGCTGTGCGAGAATGGACTTGCCCGAATTGCGACACAACCCACGACAGAGATTGCAATGCGGCAAAGAATATTCTGGATGAAGGACTGCGTCTGTTGGCGTAGTGAATAGGTGGTAGGGTGGGACACACCCGAACCGATACGCTCGGGGAGACCATGTAAGACCTCGCACGGTGCAGGCTGCGGTCAGCGAACTGAGAATCCCCTGCCTTTAGGCATGGGGAGTGTCAAATACATAAGGACGATGGAAGATACATGAGAAAACTGGTGATTGGCATATTGGCCCATGTTGACGCGGGCAAAACAACTTTATCGGAGGCGGTACTGTACCTCTCAGGGCGTATCCGTAAACTGGGGCGCGTAGACCACAGGGACGCATTTCTCGATACGGATACCTTGGAGCGAGAGCGCGGTATTACCATCTTCTCTAAACAGGCGGTGTTTCCCTTGGGCGAGGATTGCACCGTAACCTTGCTCGATACCCCTGGCCATGTGGATTTTTCTGCAGAGATGGAGCGCGTCCTGTCCGTTTTGGACTGCGCCATTCTAGTGGTCAGTGGAACGGACGGCGTACAGGCGCACACGCTGACCCTTTGGCGACTGTTGGAGCGGTACCAAATCCCGACGATTGTATTTGTCAATAAGATGGACGCGCCCGGTACGGAGCGTGAGGCACTGTTGACCGCACTGCGTCGACAGTTGGGCGGTACTTTTGCTGACTTTGGCGCATCGGACGACCAACTGTTTGAGGAGGCCGCTATGTGTGACGAGGCGGTAATGGAGCAATATCTATCGTGTGGGACTTTGGACGATAGCACTTTGCGTACCCTCATTGCACAGCGGAAACTGTTTCCCTGTTGTTTCGGCGCGGCACTGCGTCTGGACGGTGTGGAAGAACTGCTCGCGGTACTGGACCGCTACGCACCGCGCCCCGTGTATGGCGATGCTTTTGCGGCGCAGGTGTACAAGGTCGGCCGTGATGCCCAAGGAAAACGCTTAACCTACTTAAAAGTGACAGGTGGTACTTTGCGCGTCAAACAGCTCCTCGGCGGAGGCAGTGGCGAGGAAGCGTGGGAGGAAAAAATCGACCAAATTCGCATTTACTCTGGCACGAAGTTTGAGCCTGTAGAGGAGGCCAGTGCTGGCAGTGTGTGCGCCGTGACAGGTCTGACCCATACCGCCTGTGGCGATGCGCTAGGGGCGCAGACACAGGGACAACCGCCTGTGCTGGAACCTGTCCTAAACTATCAACTGCGGTTGCCAGATGGAGTAGATGCCCACACTGCACTGGAAAAACTGCGCCAATTACAGGAGGAGGACCCCCTACTCCATATCGACTGGAATGTGCGCTTGCAGGAAATCCACATCCGCCTGATGGGACAGGTGCAGTTGGAGATTTTACAGCGTGTGATTGCCGAGCGATTTGGCTTAGCGGTGGAGTTTGGTACAGGGAGTATTGTCTATAAGGAAACCATCGAAAACCCTGTACAGGGCGTGGGACACTATGAGCCACTGCGCCACTATGCGGAGGTGCATCTGCTCCTAGAGCCTCTGCCACGCGGTCGCGGATTGGAGTTTGCCACACTGGTCGGAGAGGATGACCTCGACCGCAACTGGCAACGGCTGATTCTCACGCACCTCATGGAGAAAGTACATTTGGGTGTGCTGACTGGCGCACCCATCACCGATTTGCGTCTGACACTCATCGGGGGACGCGCCCATCTCAAACATACGGAGGGCGGTGACTTCCGACAGGCGACTTACCGCGCCATCCGACAAGGATTGATGCGCGCCAAGAGCGTTTTGCTAGAGCCGTGGTACGACTTCCGCCTTGCCATTCCGATGGACAATCTGGGGCGCGCTATCAATGACATTCAACAGATGGGGGGACGCTTTGACGCGCCGGAAACGGTAGGCGATACCGCCCTCCTGACAGGTAGTGCGCCGGTTTCTGCGATGGGGGACTACTGGCAGACGGTCACGGCATATAGTCGGGGCAGAGGACAGTTGACCTGCGCGGTGCGTGGGTATGAGCCGTGCCACAATGCCGACGAGGTGATAGCCACCATCGGCTACGATGCTGAGCGCGACATGGAGAATAGCCCTGACTCCGTATTCTGTGACCACGGCGCAGGATTTGTGGTCAAATGGAGCGAAGTGACCGCCATGGCCCATGTGACCCCTGTAGTGTCACTGGAGGCACCCAAAGAGGAACCCACGGTTGCGCCATCATCACACCGCCGTGTGGCCTATGCGTCGTCACGCGAGGAGGACAAGGAACTACAGGCGATTTACGAGCGTACCTATGGACAGGTGAAACGGCGCGAATTTCAGCCAACTCCCAAGGCGAGAAGCGAGGAGACTGTGCGCCGTACCGTTCCCCCCAGACCGACAGGGCCGGAGTACCTGCTGGTGGACGGCTATAACATCATCCACGCATGGGACGAACTCAAAGAGATGGCGAAAATCAACCTTGAATCCGCACGGCGGATGTTGATGGATATTCTGTGTAACTATCGGGGTTTTAAAAAATGTATCGTGATTCTGGTTTTTGATGCCTACCGCGTCAAGGGAAACCCAGGCTCGGTGGAGCATTGGAATGATATTCATGTGGTCTACACCAAAGAGGCAGAAACGGCAGATACCTATATCGAACGCACCACCTACGACTTGGCGAAAGAACATCGGGTGCGCGTGGCAACCTCCGACAATCTGGAACAGATGATTATTCTTGGCCACGGTGCAGTGCGTGTTTCTGCACAGGAATTTCGTGCGGAGATTGAAAATGCACAGGTGATGATTTCTGAATTGATTGCGCGCAATAACCGCAACGGACGCGAGATGAATCAAATTCGCACAAGGGCAACCATCAAATCTGCCAAAAATGAAAGTAAATCGTTAAAGAATTAAAAAAATTGTTGAATTATTTGGCATACGATGGTAATATAGGGGTAGAGAATCACCGCGAGGGATTTTCGGCATAGAAGCCCCATTCCTCGTGTGGAATTTATTGTTTTGGAAAGGGTAAGGTGGACATGGCTATTCATGTAACAAGCGAGATCGGTCAGCTGAAAAAGGTTCTGCTGCACCGCCCCGGAAAAGAGTTGGAGCATCTGGTGCCCGACGAACTGAGCCGCCTGCTGTTTGATGATATCCCCTATCTAAAGGTTGCCCAGCAGGAACACGACTCCTTCGCCAACATCCTGCGGAAACATGGTGCAGAGGTCGTCTATCTGGAGGACCTTGTGGCGGAAACGCTACAGCAGAGCGATGCGCTGAAAGCACAGTTTATCGCCAGATTTATTGAGGAAGGCGGCAATGTCGCACAGCGTTATAAAAACGAACTGATGGAGCTTCTGTTTGGTATCGAGGATGTTCGCGAAATGGTGCTCAAGACGATGGCAGGTGTCACCCTCAGCGAGATTTCTAACGGTACGGAGGATGCTCCGCTTACCGCTCTAACGCGCAGTAAGGACCACTTTGTTCTTGACCCCATCCCCAATCTGTATTATCAGCGCGATCCCTTTGCCAGTATTGGCTGTGGTGCGAGTATCCATTCCATGTACTCCGTCACTCGTCGCAGAGAGACGCTGTACGGTGCTTATGTTCTGCGTCACCATAAGGACTTCGCTGGTCAGGTTCCCATCTATTATCGCCGCGGTGAGCCGTTCAGCCTTGAGGGTGGTGACATCCTCAACCTCACAAGCGAGGTTCTGGCTGTCGGTGTTTCCCAGCGTACTATGCCTGAGGGCGTTGAAACGCTGGCAAAGAATATTTTTAACGACGAGACCGCGAAGATTAAGAAAATCATTGCAGTTGAAATTCCTAGTGTCCGCGCCTTTATGCACCTCGATACCGTCTTTACACAGGTGGACCACGACAAATTCACTGTGTTCCCCGGTATCCTCGATGGTCTGCGTATCTACGAAGTGACCGCAGGCGACCGCAAGGGTAGTCTGAAGGTCGAGGAGCGTGGCAACGACTTTGTCGGCGCACTGCGCGACAATATGCCCGTGGACGATGTGACCCTCATCCACTGCGGTGGCCAGGACCGCGCCGCTAGCGAGCGTGAGCAGTGGAACGACGGTGCCAATACCCTGTGTATCGCACCCGGTAAGATTGTCGTCTACGACCGCAACTATGTCACCAATGAAATCCTGCGCGACCACGGATTGCAAGTGCTGGAAATGCCCAGTAGCGAGCTGTCCCGTGGACGCGGTGGCCCGCGCTGTATGAGTATGCCCCTCTGGCGCGAAGATATTTAAGTGTAAGTAACTGTAATCTATAGGACAAGATTAAGAAAGTGAGGATGATTCCGATGAGCTTTGAAATGCCTAAGTATCGTCACCCCGATTTTACCCGTCCCGAGCTGGCAAATGCCCCCGATGCCGTGTTTGCCGTTGCAGAAAAGGACGGTGTTGCTCCCGATAATTACCACAGCACCTCCATGTACCCCGAGTATGTGAAGGTCAACGGCGAGTGGATTCTCGCAGAGGAGAGCCGTATGGACTCCAGCATGGTCCTGTGTGACGATGGTCACATTGCCGTTGTGGAGAACCGCAATATTAAGAAGGGTGACAAGGTTCTGCTGGGTCGTACCGAGAAGGGCGAGGAAGGTATCTATATGCACTGCCACGGCTTCGAGGAGAATGCCGAGGGTCTGGAGGACCAGTTCGTGTTCCGCCAGGGCAGAAGCCGTGAAACCTCCTATGCCAAGGACTATGACAACCTGATCGAGCTGCTCAAGTACGAGAAGGAGCACGGCAATATCGTCTGGGTCATGGGTCCCGCATTCGCATTCGACGAGGATGCTCGTAAGGCCATGCAGGCTCTGGTCGAGAACGGCTATGCCCACGGCCTGATGGCTGGTAACGCACTGGCTACCCACGATTTGGAGGGTGCCCTGTTGCATACCGCTCTGGGTCAGGATATCTACACCCAGATTTCCCAGCCCAATGGCCACTACAACCATCTCGATGTCATCAACAAGGTGCGCCGCAGTGGTTCTATTCCCCAGTTCGTCGAGGACTACAACATCAACAACGGCATCATGTACTCCTGCGTGAAGAACAATGTTCCCTTTGTTCTGACTGGTTCCATCCGTGACGATGGTCCTCTGCCCGAGGTCATCAGCGATGCTTACAAGGGCCAGGCCACCATGCGTGAGATGGTCACGGGTGCTACCACCGTCATCTGCCTTGCTACCATGTTGCACACCATTGCAACGGGTAATATGACCCCCTCTTTCCGCAAGACCGAGGACGGCACCATTCGTCCCCTGTACTTCTACTGTGTCGACGCTGACGAGTTCGTTGTCAACAAGTTGCTCGACCGCGGTAGTCTGTCCGCTACCACCATGGTCACCAATGTGCAGGACTTCATCACTATCGTTGCAAAGGGCCTGGGTATTTTCTAAGAAAAACTCACCGTAAAATACCTTACATAACATCAACATACTACATAATACATAATTAAGGAGACGATTTCATATGGCACTGAATATCAGAGGCAGACACTTCCTCACCCTGCTGGACTACACCCCCGCCGAAATCCGCTACCTGCTGGATATGTCCAAGGAGTTCAAGAACCTGAAGCGTAACGGCGTGCCCCACAAGTATCTCGAGGGCAAGAACATCGTTCTGCTGTTCGAGAAGACTTCCACCCGTACCCGTTGCTCCTTCGAGGTTGCTGGTATGGATCTGGGCTGTGGCGTGACCTATCTGGATCCCGGTAGCAGCCAGATGGGCAAGAAGGAGTCCATTGCAGACACCGCTCGCGTTCTGGGCAGAATGTACGACGGTATCGAGTACCGTGGTTACAGCCAGGAGCTGGTGGGCGAACTCGCTCGCTATGCCGGTGTTCCCGTGTGGAATGGTCTGACCGACCAGTTCCATCCCACCCAGATGCTGGCTGACCTGCTCACCATCGAGGAGAAGTTTGGCTATCTGAAGGGTCTGAACTTCACCTACATGGGTGATGCCCGCAACAACATGGGTAACTCTCTGATGATCGCCTGCGCAAAGATGGGTCTGAACTTCACCGCTTGCGCTCCCAAGGAGCTGTTCCCCGAGGAGTGGCTGGTGAACAAGGCCAAGGAGATTGCTGCCGAGAACGGCTGCACCGTCACCCTGACCGAGGATACCAAGGAAGGCACCACTGGTGCTGACATCATCTACACCGATATTTGGGTTTCCATGGGCGAGCCCGACGAGGTGTGGGAGGAGCGTATCAAGCTGCTCAAGAAGTATCAGGTCAACAAGGAGCTGATGGCTAACGCTAAGCCCAGCGCAATCTTCATGCACTGCCTGCCCTCCTACCACGACACCAAGACCACCATCGGTGCCCAGATTGCTGAGCGTTTCGGCATCACCGAGATGGAAGTCACCGACGAGGTCTTCGAGTCCAAGCAGTCCGTCGTGTTCGACGAGGCAGAGAACAGAATGCACACCATCAAGGCTGTCATCTACGCTACCCTCTGCTAATCGCATAAACTATGAAACCGCTGTGCAAAAACTGCACAGCGGTTTTTTTACTATAGCAAAAAATGTACGAGGATACATAAAGCTGCACCAATGGCGGTGGGGAGTGCGATGGCGAGTGCCGTCCACTTGACGCTCTTGGTTTCATGCCAGATGGTCAGACAGGTCGTACCGCAGGGGACATGAAACAGCGTAAAAAGGATGACACAAATGGCGGTGCGGACGGTCCAGCCGTTTTCGACTAAAATACTTCGCAGTGTCGTCAAATTGTCGAAATCGGTCAACATTCCTGTGGAGAGATAGCCCATTAGCGCACAGGGCAGTACAATCTCCCCAGCAGGAAACCCAAGGATAAATGCCAGTAACAAAATCCCATCCATGCCGAGGAGCCACCCCAATGGCTCTAGCCATTGTGAGAGATGCCATAGGATAGATTGTCCGCCGATGCTGACATTGGCGATAATCCAGATAAGCAGACCAGCAGGGGCGGCAACCGTCACGGCGCGCCCCAGTGTCAAAAGCGTGCGCTCCAACAGGGAGTGGAGCAATACCTGCCCGATGTTGGGGGCACGGTAGGGGGGGAGTTCCAAGGAAAAGGCGGAAACTTCTCCGCGTAGTACGGTGTGGGAGAGAACCCAACTGGCGAGAAAAGTCATCGCAATGGAGAGGGCAATACAACCGCCGAGTGCCACCGCCGCGCCGAAACTGCCCCAAATGCCTGCTTCTGTCACCAGAAACATAGAGATAATCGCAATGAGTGTCGGAAAGCGTCCGTTGCACGGCATGAGTGCGTTGGTCAAAATAGCGAGCAGTCGTTCGCGCTTGTTCTGCATAATGCGACAACCCATCACGCCACAAGCATTACAGCCCAGTCCCATGCACATGGTCAACGATTGCCGTCCGTGCGCCCCACAGCGTGCAAACAGGTGGTCGAGGTCAAAGGCGACACGGGGCAATAGTCCAGCATCTTCCAATAGCGTGAACAGGGGGAAGAAAATTGCCATCGGTGGCAACATGACCGCCACCACCCATGCCATTGTGCGGTAGATACCGTCTACCACGGCCCCCGTGAGCCACCGCGGCGCGCCGACGGCCTGTAACACACCGCGCAAGGGGGTCTGTAGTGCGCCCAGTGCATCGGAGAGGAGTTGAGAGGGGAGCTGTGCGCCTGCGATAGTCAGCCAAAGGACGAGCAGTAGCAGTGCGCTGAACAGCACAATAGCCCCCACACGCGAGGTCAAGATGCGGTCGAGAAATAGTGTGATATCTTTGGTATTGGCTGTGGTGTGACAACAATGCTGTGTCAAGTACCGTGCGTGTTCTGCCAATGCGGTATTTTGACAGTCCTCCCCACAGTGGCAGGTGGCGCAGGACGGAGATTGTGGTCTTGGTGGTGGGGAAAGACAGACCGTGGCAAGCGTGGCGCGGAGGGTATCCAGTCCCATCTTGCGCCGTGCCGCCGTAGCTACAACGGGACACCCTAACAGCGTTTCCAATTGGGCAATATCAATATGAATGCCCTTTTTCCGCGCCTCGTCCATCAAGTTGACACAGACGACGACAGGCCAAGTATGTGCCATGACCTGTAGCACCAGTGTTAGATTTCGCTCCAGACAGGTGGCAACGACGACAACGAGGGTGACATCAGCGGTGTCTGTGAGTAGATAGTCCCGTGTGACAGCCTCCTCCGCACTGCCTGGATGTAGCGAATAGGTCCCTGGTAGGTCGACGAGCGTGTAGCGTGTGTCTTGATAGAGATAGCTCCCCTGTGCGCTGTCGACCGTCTTTCCCGACCAGTTGCCTGTGTGTTGGTGTAGGTGCGTCAAGGTATTAAACAGGGTTGATTTCCCAACATTGGGGTTGCCGACCAAGGCGACCGTATGGGTGCGGATGCTCGTGTGGGGGCGGTCTTGCATGGTACACTCCCTCCTTGCAGTTGTTTCAGTGCTATCTATATATGCACAGTGGGCAGAGGAGGTGCTGTCAAAATGACCAAAATTTCCATTTTCATTACGAAACACTATCCAAGAGAAAAAATACACGGTATAATATGAGATAATTTGAATTGTCGTAGTTCCTAGGAGAGGATGGTGACTATCTCGTGAAAGTGAATGAGACTACCGTATCGAATACGCCCTTAACGATTCAATTGCTCGGCGGATTCTGTATGGAGCGTAATGGAAATAGTTTGACAGATGCAATTAACCGCTCCCAAAAACTTTGGAGTGTACTCGCGTATCTGGTGATTCATCGCGACCGCGATGTGCCACAGCCCGAGTTGATAGAACAGTTCTGGCAGAAAGACAACAGTATAAACCCAGCCAGTGCGCTGAAAACTTTGCTATATCGGATTCGTGCGATGATTGAGCCACTGTTCGGAGAGGAGGTACAGCCAGTGATTGCACGGCGCGGTGCATACCGCTGGAATCCCAACATTCCCTGTTTTGTCGATGTAGACCGCTTTGCCGTGTTGTGTACACAGGCGCGCGAATCCAATCGGGAGGAACAGGAGCGGTTGGCACTGTACCGCGAGGCCATCGCGCTGTATCAGGGGATGCTGCTGCCCAAGCTGTCCGACCAAATCTGGCTGATGCCACTGGCGACGCGCTGTCATACGCAGTTTGTGACGGCAGTGCAGGAGCTGTCCGCCCTGTTAGTACAGAGGAATTTGTATGAGGAATTGGCGGAGGTGTGTCTGCGCGCCAGTAACATTGACCCTGCTGATGAATCGCTGAATATCCTAGCAATTCGTGCGCTGTTGTATCAGGGGCGGAATGCACAGGCATTGACCCGCTATGAGATGGCCACGGAACAGCTGTATCGCAACTTTGGTATTCGCCCATCCCAAGAGCTACGCAGTTTATATGCGGAGATTATGGCGGTGGAGAAAGGGATGGAGACCAATCTCGATGTTATCCGTGAAGAACTGCGCGAAACTGCGGACCGTCCAGGGGCGTTCGTGTGTGAGTATGGCATTTTTCAAGAGGTCTATCGTCTGGAGGGGCGGAGAACAAACCGCACAGGGATATGTGTACATATCGGACTGCTGACCGTGTCCATGCCCGATGGCAGTATGCCTGCGCGCAAGCAGTTGAATGTCACGATGGACCAACTGCTGACGGTTCTGCGGAGCCAGTTGCGAAGTGGAGATGTGATTAGTCGCTACAGTGCCGCGCAGTATGTGGTGATGTTGCCCGCCGCGAATTTGGAGAACAGTAATAAGGCGTTGGAGCGGATTGTGTCCGCCTTTTACCGCCAGCATCGACATAATTTTTTGAAAATCACCTATAAGATTCGAGAAGTGGGGTGACGGTATATGACAGAAGCGTATCGCACCAATTCTGCACTGCGTATCTGTGTGGACTGTCTACACCAAGGAACCATGGAGGGGCGTGTGTTTAGCGGTCGTTTGACGGCACCGCTGGTGTTTACGGACTGGAGCAGTTTGGCTCTGCGGTTGGAGCGGATATTTGACCAGCAAAAATTGCCACAGGCGTTTCAAGGAGCGCGCACTTTCCTGTGTGACACGCACTGGGCGGAGGATGTTGCCGTTGGGGACACCGCCGAGGGAATGTCGATGGAGCTGATTCGTGCACAGTATGGACAACTTGCCACCTTTGAAATGGTGGTTGTCACACGGCGGTATTCCTCTTGGCAGGGATGGGTGGATTGGTTGGATGGCAGTGCGCGACAGCCGTTCACAGGGTTTCTCGAACTGTTGCATATCGTGGAAGAAAAAGTAAGTTCCCTCAAATGAAGCCAGAACTGTGCGACAAAATGTGGAATAAATGGCATATGTGCCCCAGAATTTTTACAATAACGATATCGCACCTCGACACTATTCTGTTGTTTTTTATGTCTTTTTATGGTAATTTCTAACCAAGACGCAATGAAGCTTCGATATTTCGTCTAAAGTTTTGGAGGGT
Organism: Oscillospiraceae bacterium; assembly: GCA_045645125.1. Taxonomy (GTDB): domain Bacteria; phylum Bacillota; class Clostridia; order Oscillospirales; family Oscillospiraceae; genus Pelethomonas. The sequence continues at coordinate 10,897 of JAZRID010000280.1, forward strand.
TCACAATCCGTGTCGATGTGCGATTGTGGGAAGGAAAATGGAATGAATAGGAAAGTTAAGATTTTGCTCGCAGATGCCAGCGATGATGCGCGTGGTCTGTTGCAGACTGCACTGGAACGCAGTGGACGCTTTGAGGTGGTGGCATCGACAGGCGATGGTACACAGGTCGTAGAACTGGTGCGTATGCACAAACCCGATGTGATAGTAATGGACCTCATTCTGCCAGGACTGGACGGACTGAGTATTCTGCGGAAACTCAAGGGGGAAGACCACCCTGAAGTGTTGGTCACATCCAATTTCGTGCGACAGGAGATGGTGGCAGAGGCTGGCAACCTCGGTGCAGCCATGTTCATCAGTAAACCGTACAGCGAGGATGCTATCATTGAGCATCTGTTACGCATTGCCGAAAAGCGTGGTGAGCAGTTTCACGCACCAGGTCTGGAGGAGATGGTGACTGCCATCATCCATGAAGTCGGCGTTCCCGCACACATCAAAGGGTATCAGTATGTCCGTGAAGCCATTATGATTACGGTGGAAGATATGGAGGTCATCAATAGTGTGACCAAGGTACTCTACCCCGAGGTGGCGAAGCGGTACCATACCACACCTAGTCGCGTGGAACGCGCCATTCGCCATGCCATAGAGGTGGCATGGGACCGTGGAGATATCGAAACACTACAGAGATTCTTTGGATATACCGTTTCTAACATTAAAGGAAAGCCGACCAACAGTGAGTTTGTTGCCATGATTAGTGATAGAATCCGTCTGCGCCTAAAGAGTAATCTTGCATGACATTCCCCCAGTGGTCCATATTTGACTGAGAAAGTGTGCGGTGTTTCGTGTGGTGATATTTGGTAAACTTGCCAGATACTACCCACGGAACCCCGTTTTTTTGCAGTGTGTTGTTCCATATGCGCCACACAGTTGACAATTGGCAGGAATTTGGGTATAATGTTCTCTCAGGTGGCTGTGCTGTCTGATAAGCTCTGCGCCAGTAGCTCAATAGGATAGAGCGCACCCCTCCTAAGGGTGAGGCTGGGGGTTCGATTCCCTTCTGGCGTGCCATAAAAAAATGCTCCAAACCGATTTCTTGCTCGGTCTGGAGCGTTTTTCTATTTTTAACGGTTTACTGCTCGGTCAGGTACAGTCTGCCTTCCTCGACATAGAGCGCGGCATTCTTCTGAATCCCCTCGTACTGTTCGTCCGAAATTTCACGCACGACCTTACCAGGGACACCGACCACCAGACTGCGGGGCGGAATGACCTTATTCTCGCCTACCAGCGCGCCTGCACCGATAATGGAACCTTCTCCAATCACTGCGCCGTCCAGAATGGTCGCGCCCATACCAATGAGGCAGTTGTCCTCGATGGTACAGCCGTGGACAATGGCACCGTGACCGATGGTGACACCGCGCCCAATGGTGGTATCCTTGGCACCGTGGACACAGCAACAGTCCTGTACATTGCTGTTTTCGCCCACACGAATGGCGCAGGAGTCACCGCGAATCACCGCGCCGTACCACACATTTGCGCCTTTTTCGAGAACAACATCACCGATGATGGCAACATTTTCCGCCAGATAGGCCTCCTCGTGGATCACTGGCGTTTTTCCGTTGCAAGTCTTGATAATCATAACAATCTTCCCCCTTATTTTGTGTTCTCCGCCTCGTGGACGAGCCGTGTCGCCTCACGGAGCGAAATGTTTTGTTCCTGTGCAATGCGTGCTAAGTCGTCAAACTCATACTTAGCGCGTTGCACGCCCTGTCCTGTGCTGACCTTGTGGCGCACCGTGCCGAATGGGGTCTGCACCGAAGTGATATGACGCTGTAACACCGTGCGCTGTTTCTCTATCTCTCGAATCCCCAGTGTCGTGGTGTGGCGGAAGAGCAGTTCTGTCATGCGCTGTTTGTCCACTGCCTTGCACAGCACGGTCAACAGCACCGCAGGGCGGTTCTTTTTCGTACTCACCGCCGTGGTGAATACATCCAAGGCACCGCCACCCAACAGTTCATCCATGGCAAAGCCGATTTCCTCGCCTGTCATATCGTCGAGATTGCACTGCAATTCCCACACGCTGTCGGCGCGGTCCTGGCTGTCGCCCAGCAGACAGCGCACGCAGTTGGCCGCAGGGAAGTCCTTTTTGCCCATGCCATAGCCGATGTTCCGCACGGTCATGGGAGGCATGGGGGAGAAGGTGTGGACAAAGTGCTTGAGCAGTGCTGCACCTGTGGGGGTGCAGAGTTCGCCACGGATACCACCGCCGTAGATGGGGACATCCCGTAGGATGTATGCTGTAGCAGGCGCAGGCACAGGGAGAATCCCGTGGGCGCACTTGACCTGTCCACTGCCGACATGGATGGGAGAGGCAACAATGCGGTCGGGGCTGAGTTTGTGCAGGAGTAGACAGACAGCGGTGATATCCGCAAGTGCATCCATCGTGCCGACCTCATGGAAATGAATCTCGTGGATGGGAACACCGTGGGCATGGCTCTCCGCCTCCGCAATCAGACCGTACACCGCGAGGATATCGCGCCGTACTGCTTCAGGCAGATGGAGATGGGACACCCGATGCTCAATTTCGTGTAGGCCATTGTGTGTATGGTGGTGGGGTTCCTGTTCGTGCGCGTGGGTATGGTGATGTTCGTGTTCGTGGCTGTGGTCGTGATGGTGTCCATGAGAATGGTCGTGGGCATGGTCATGTGTATGGTGGTGGTCGTGGAGATGTTCGTCCTCCTCCACATCGCCGACCATGACGCGGATATGTGTACCCGTAATACCACATTTGACAGACGGCTCACGCTTCACGGTAACACCGTGTAAGCCGATGTTGTTTAACTCGTGCAGAAAGCCGTCGGCATCGTCCAACAGTTCCAACAGCGCACCAGTGAGCATATCACCAGCCGCACCCATCGCGCAGTCGATATACAGTGTTCTCATCTCTTTGCCTCCATGTGGTTAATCATACTGGCGGTATAGGCCGCGCCGAAGCCGTTGTCGATGTTGACCACTGACAGACCACTGGCGCAGGAGTTGAGCATGGACAGCAGTGCCGCCACACCGCCAAAAGATGCGCCGTAGCCTACACTGGTGGGGACGGCAATCACAGGGCAGTCTGCCAGTCCGCCGACGACACTGGCGAGTGCGCCCTCCATGCCAGCGATGGTGATAATGACGCTCGCACTCATAATATCCTCCAGATGGGACAGCAGACGGTGAATCCCTGCTACACCGACATCATAGATGCGCTGTACCTCGTTGCCCAATACCTGTGCGGTGAGGGCGGCCTCCTCCGCCACAGGGATGTCACTGGTGCCTGCGGTCATTACGAGGATTTTACCGATGCCGTCGGGCTGGGGTATTTCACCCACGATACCTACACGGCCGTCCTTGTAGTAGGTGAGGTCGCTGTGGCTCTGGCGGATGATTTCGGCGGACTCTGCACGCAGACGAGTAATTAAAATCGTTTTCTGTCCACTGGCTTTCATGGCGGATACAATACCGACCATCTGCTCAGCGGTCTTACTTGCACCGTAAATAACCTCCGCCGCACCTTGGCGAATTTTGCGGTGGTGGTCGATATTGGCATATCCCAAGTCCTCAAAGGGCTGTACTTTTAATTGTTGCACCGCGTTTTCCACGGACACTGTGCCCTCACGCACTGCCTCCAACAGTTGCTTGATGTCGTTGTTCATTGGCGCACCTCCAAATCAAGTAAAATATGGGGATACAGAGGTTGCAATCCCTCCAGAATATCCTGTCGTTTTTCGAGAAGCAGGGGGAGTTGTTCCGCACGCACCTGTAATTTTGCGCTCTCGCCCAGCAGTCGAACGCGGAAGTCCCGAAAGCCGAGCGACTGTAAAAATTGTTCCGCCTGTTCGGTTCGGGCGAGTTTTTCTGCGGTGATGCGCTCCCCTGTGGGAATGCGTGTGGCAAGACAGGCGTAGGCAGGCTTGTCCCAAGTGAATAAGTTTGCCTCGTGGCTCAACGCACGCACCTGCGCCTTGGTGATACCACACTCGCGCAACGGAGAGCGCACAGAGAGTTCGCGCAGGGCACGGATGCCAGGGCGGTCGCTGTCGTCGTCCGAGGCATTGGTTCCGTCGATAAGCAGGGAATAGCCGTCCGCCTGTGCCGCCTGTACAATGGCGGTGAAAATGCGCTTTTTGCAGTGGTAACAGCGGTCGGCAGGGTTGGCGGTGATGGTGTCGTCGCAGAGGACATCTAGGGGCAGAATCCGCAACTTGGCCCCCAGTTCACGCGCCAGACGCTCTGCGTCCTGCCGTTCAAAGGCAGGCTGAAAGGCGGAGTGGACATAGTAGGCGGTCACATCTGCCCCTGATGCTGTCGCGGCATACAACAGGTAGGCGGAGTCTACACCGCCAGAAAAGGCCAAGGCGACTTTTGGATTTTCTTGAAAAAAAGTATGTAGGGTCATAGATACCTCGTGTGTCGATAGTTTTTTTGATTATACCAGAATTTGTGCCGCAATACAAGAAAGAAACCGTGCATACTATTTCCATCAATCTATTGGATGGAGGCGAGCATGATGCCGAAACGCTTGGGACGGCAGACAGTCGCACTGGAGGTACCAGCCGTTATTTTGTCCAATGCGGCTGTCGGCGGCAAAATGGAGGGCGAGGGTCCACTGCGCGACTACTTTGACTACCTCAGTGACGACAGCTTTTTCGGAGAAAAATCGTGGGAAAAGGCGGAGAGTGCCATGCAGAAAGCCGCACTGCGCTTGGCACTGGAGAAAGGCGGATTTACGGCGGAGGAGCTCGATTATGTACTGGCAGGAGATTTGCTCAACCAGTGTATCGGCACATCGTTTGGTCTGCGCGATTTCTCGATTCCGTTTTATGGACTGTATGGTGCGTGTTCGACGATGGGTGAGAGTCTTGCCCTCGGTTCGATGCTGGTGTCTGCTGGATTTGCAGAGCGTGTCGCCGCGATGACCAGTAGCCACTACTGTACCGCTGAACGACAGTATCGAATGCCAGTGCCGTATGGCAGTCAGCGCACCCCGACCGCACAGTGGACGGCGACGGCTTCAGGGTGTGTCATCGTGGGGCAAGCGGAGCATGGCTGTGCGGTCACGGCCATCACCTGCGGTAAAATTGTGGACAAAGGGTTGAAAGATGCCAATAACATGGGGGCGGCGATGGCCCCAGCCGCCTACGACAGTCTGCGCGCGCATTTTTCTGCCACCCAAACTACACCGTCCGATTACGATTTGATTGTCACGGGGGATTTGGGGATTCTGGGCCATCAAATTGTGGTGGACTTGTTTCAAGAGGTGGGGGTAGAGCTGGGCGACCGCTACCAAGATTGTGGTATGTTGCTCTTTGATATCCCGAAACAGGATATGCACGCAGGCGCAAGTGGCTGTGGCTGTGCGGCATCCGTGCTGTGTGGCTATCTTTTGCGTGAAATGCAGGGAGGGAAGTGGCGAAAAATTCTATTTGCCCCCACAGGTGCGCTCCTTTCGCCAACCTCGTCGTTTCAGGGAGAAAGTATCCCTGGTATCTGCCACGCGATGACGATTGAATTGATATAGGAGGGTCGATATGTATGCAGTATCTCAACGCATTTCTCTGCGGCGGTATCCTATGTTTGATTGGACAACTGCTCATCGACAAGACAAAACTTACCCCTGCCCGTATCCTGACGGGATATGTGGTGGCAGGAGTGATACTGGAAGCCGTTGGTGTGTACGCGCCGATTGCCCAGTGGGGCGGTGCAGGGGCCACTGTCCCCTTGACGGGCTTTGGCTCTAATCTGGCAAAAGGTGTCGCCAAGGCAGTCAACGAAAAAGGTTGGCTGGGGATTTTGACGGGCGGATTGACCGCTACTGCTGGTGGAATTGCCGCAGCGGTTGTGTTCGGCTTCTTGGCGGCCCTGCTGTTCAAACCCGGAGAAAAACGGTAACTGTAGGGATATCCCCTGTCGGAGTGTGTGGTAAAATTGGTTACTGCACACTCTTGACATCCCATCTTCAGCGGTATATGCTTGACTGGTACTTTGAATACAAAATAAAGAAATGAGGACTCTATGAAACAACAATTTTCCGTCACAGGAATGACCTGCTCTGCCTGTTCCGCCCATGTGGAGAGAGCAGTCAATAAGGTGGACGGTGTTACTGCGGTCACGGTGAGTCTGTTGACCAATTCCATGCGTGTGACCTATGACGAGGCAAAGACCTCGCCACAGGCGATTATAGCCGCTGTCACGGCCGCTGGCTATGGCGCGAGTGTCGCTGCGAAACAGTCTGGCAAGCGCACAGAACCGAAAGAGGATGTTCTGGCGAAGGAACTCGGTGGGATGAAACGCCGTCTGCTCCTGTCGTTTTTGTTTTTGATTCCCCTGTTTTACATCTCGATGGGGCATATGCTCGGCGCACCGTTGCCGTCGTTCCTTGCAGGACTACAAAATGCACTCTCGTTTGCGTTGACGCAGTTCCTGCTGACCCTGCCGATTCTGTATATCAATGATACATATTTCAAAGTTGGCTTCAAAAAACTGTTTCAGCGTGCGCCGAATATGGATTCATTGATTGCTGTGGGGTCATCGGCGGCGATGGTCTATGGTCTGGTTGCCATCTACAAGATTGGCTATGGCTTGGGGCATGGCGACTGGGATATGGTGCAACAGTACCATATGGATTTGTATTTTGAATCCGCTGGTATGATTCTGACCTTGATTACCATGGGAAAGTTTCTGGAAACACGCTCCAAGGGAAAGACAGGCGAAGCGATTGCGCGTCTGATGGACCTCGCCCCCAAGACCGCGACAGTTCTGCGTGGCGATGAGGAAATGGAAATCCCAGTGGAAGATGTCTGTGTGGGCGATAGAATTGTGGTGCGCCCAGGTGAGGCGATTGCCGTCGACGGTGTGATTGTCGATGGCGTGTCTACAGTGGATGAGAGTGCGCTCACAGGCGAAAGTCTGCCTGTGGATAAGACGGTGGGCGATATGGTCGTCGCCGCAACAATGAATCGCTCTGGTTCCTTTGTATTTGAGGCACAGCGCGTGGGTGAGGACACGACCCTTGCCCAGATGATCCGTTTGGTGGAGGAAGCCGCCGCATCCAAAGCGCCTATCTCCAAGCTGGCCGACAAGGTCGCCGCCATTTTTGTTCCCACTGTCATCGCACTCGCCCTTCTCAGCGCCGCCGTGTGGCTGATCGCCACTGGAAGTGTCACCAGCGCGCTGACCGCCGGCATCTCCGTTCTGGTCATCTCCTGCCCCTGTGCGTTGGGACTGGCAACCCCCGTCGCCATTATGGTCGGCACAGGCAAGGGCGCGGAAAACGGCGTTCTGATCAAGTCCGCTGAGGCGCTGGAGCTTCTTCAACAGGTGGACACCGTCGTTCTGGACAAAACCGGCACGCTGACCGAGG
>JAZRID010000281.1:0-2234 GCA_045645125.1 Oscillospiraceae bacterium
AGATTAAGCGCAAGTTCTACGATGTTCTGCTGAATGCCCAGCGACAGCAGTACGCCGCATACCAGACCATGGAACAGATTCGCAAGCAGGGAGAAAAGGCTGCTGCGGAGATGTAATCGAATCATTCCGCGATACACAAGGCACTCTATGACACGGCATGGGGACAGATGGCGCATGGGGCGGTCTGTCCCCCTTGCTATAGGGAGGAGGGGAGCGCGTGATTTTTTCAAGCCAGTTGGGCAAGCTGGACGGACGGCATACGGAACGGTCGCTACAAACCATCGCGAACCATCTGCGGCGGATGCAAGAGGAGTTGGAATACCGCCTCGCCAATCTGGATAGTAGCAACATCAACGAGATTAACATGGACCAGACCAAAGTGTTTACCAAGGGGAAGGACATCAACAACATTATCATCGAGCAAGACAAGAAAATGTCGCAGTTCCAGCAGACAGTGGATGGTTTTAGTCAAAAACTTGCTGACTACGAGGAAGGCTATTCCGAGTGGACACAGACAGTAGAGGAATTTAGGTCAACGGTAAGTGACTACGAGACCAAGATTTCCGCGTGGTCACAGACGGTGGACGGCTTTACTCAGCAGGTTGCCGACTATGAAAAGGGATATTCTTCGTTGGTGCAGACCGTGGAGGGGTTCACCCAACAGGTAGCAGACTTTGAAACAGGTTACTCCTCATGGGAACAGACGGTGGAGGGTTTCCAATGGACGGTACAAAAGTTTGAACAGCAGCTCGGAGCATCGCTGACGCTGGACGAAAGCGGCCTGATCGTTCGTAACAGCGACGGCTCTGTTGTGTTGATCGGCGGTGGTCAGATTGACGCGAATACGGTGTGTGCCAAGTATCTGTACGGTACAAGGGTTTACCTGACGGATTCTAACCAAAATATCATTGGGCAGTTGACGATCACAAACACATCGACTGGCGATGGTCTGGAAATCAATACCTACGCAGGACAAGGCGGCATCAAAATCAATGCAAGCGGCAATGTTTCCATTGTTCCTGGTGGCAGTGCCTACTATGTCGGTATCGGTCACGGTGGAAAATATGTGTCTTGCCAGACGGATTTGCAACCGTCCTCGGCACACTACACCTGTGGAACCAGTAGTTACCCGTGGGATACGGTGTATGCTTCTTCTGGAGAAATCAGCACTTCCGACCGCGAGAAAAAGAACAGCATTGACTACGATATGACAGCGTACGAATCGCTGTTTGACGGGCTGAAGCCTTGCAGTTTCAAGCTGAACGATGGCACAAGCGACAGGCGGCATATCGCCCTGGTTGCACAGGATGTGGAAGCGACCTTGGCGGCGGTGGGACTCAGCACACAGGATTTCGCGGGATTCGTCAAGTCCCCCAAAAAGGATGAGAACGAGAATGTGATTGCGGGCGAGTACGACTACTTCCTTCGATACGGTGAGTTTATTGGTCTGTGTATTGCAGAAATTCAAAAATTGAAGGCGAGAGTAACGGAATTAGAAAAAGGGGGGATGCACCGTGCAGTACATTGAGTTTAAGGTACAGCACCAGACGATTACGAGAACGGACACCTGCAAAGTGGTTGGCAACTCGAGAAATTATCTGCGTGCGCGGTTCCGATTCTGTGAAGAGTGGGCGGGGCTGACACAAACGGCGGTATTTAGCACGAACAGCGGTAAGCATTATAGTGCCCTCATCGAGAATGGGGAGTGTTTGGTTCCGTGGGAGGTGCTGTGTGTTTCGGAGTTTTGGGTGGGCGTGTTTGCCGGGGACAGAATTACCACAACCACGGCGCAAGTATCGGTTAAGCCCAGCGTGAAGCTCAATGCCGAGCCAGGCTTAAAGCCCTCTCCTACGGCATACGAGAGATTAGTTGAAATTGTTGCAGTTGCCGCAAAGGAAGCGACCGAGTCGGCAACAGCGGCGGAACTCTCGGAAGAAAATGCCGAGAAATCGGAAATGGCCGCGGCAGAATCTGCCGCGCAAGCGGCGACATCGGAACAGAATGCCGCAACGGCAGAGCAGAGCGCGACTGCTTCTGCCACCTCTGCATCGGAAGCAGAGAGCAGGGCATCGGCATCGAAGGGCCTGGCGGAGCAGGCGGCGCGTGCGGCGGCGGCATCGGAACGGAACGCCGCAACGGCAGAGCAGAGCGCGACTGCTTCTGCCACCTCCGCGTTGGAAGCAGCGAACAGGGCATCGGCATCGAAGGGCTTGGCGGAGCAGGCGGCAAGTGCG
>JAZRID010000282.1:0-8307 GCA_045645125.1 Oscillospiraceae bacterium
CGTAGTCAGAACAGAGAGATTAGCAGCAACCGCAGTTATCGCCACAGCTATTGCCACAGCCACAGCCGCCACCGCTAAAGGTACTGCCACAGCCACAGCCACCACCGCTAAAGGTGCTACCGCTACCACAGCAGAAAAACAGAATGAGAATCAGAATGATAATCCAACAACTGCTGAAACCGTTATTATTACACATATAGGATACCTCCTGTGAGATGTAAGACGGCGAGCCGTCTTTAGTACATCATATGCGCTACGGTACAGGAGGTGTCATTTCAGACGGGTGGAGGATACCAATTCCTTGGCTTGTATCAACTGTTGGAAGGAAAAGACACGCTGTTGCTGGAGCTGTTGCCCCAGTGTCAGATAGGTACCAGACACCATGGTGTCCAGATTATAGTAGGAGAGGTAGGCGACATGGGCGCGGAGAAAAGCAGTATTAGAGAGAAGCGTATACTCTGCGTTGGTCAGTGCGCCGTGGGTGCGGGCGCGCTCCAGAGAGGTCAGATAGTTGTCCACACCTGCGACGCTGTATCCGAGGGCACGCAGGATAAATTCCTGATATTCCACAACAGACACAGGCAAGGCCGCACCAAATTTATTATCGCCAATACCGTTGGAGTATCCGTGGTGCCAAGCCCACGCCGCATAGCGGTCGAGCCATTTGGGGACATCTGTGAACGGGTGGTCATAGGTACAGGCGAGTGCATCCTCTTCCTCGCCGAGCATACGGATAAACATCACCAGAGCCTCTGCACGGGTGGGAACTAAATGCAGGTCAAAGCCTTCGCCAATGCCACTACCACTGCCACGGAACAGCCCCAATTTGCGGAGGGCGAGGGCGATACCGTAGTAATCCACCGTAGTATCGTCGGGGGTGTGGGCATACGCGCCCTGATAAGAGAGAACCGCTGTGGGACTGGTGGCAACAAAGACGGCGGTAGAATTTTCCGCGACAACATAGCGGTGATGGACTGTCAGCGTTGCACCAGAGGCAACCTCTTGCCCAAGGGTGACATCGACAACCGTGCCAGATGCTACTTGTACAACAATCGTACCAGCGTGTGCCGTGACACACAAGCCAGTCGAACCAGACAGCGTATCGCGCTCGTTGAGCGTAACCTGCTGGGCAACGGTGGCAAAATTCTCTTTGCTTACTTGGATTTCCTCAGCCATCTCTTGGAGCGCGGTCTGTGTGTCCTGTAAAATATCCTGGTCGGCGGTATCCAGAGCCGTGTCAATGGTGCGATTCACTTCTGGGCGAAAGATATCTTCCAGATAGGAGAGCGAGAGTAAGGGGTCATTGGCATCGCCACCTGCCGCTACAGCGACCACCAGACAGAGGGCGATGGACAGCAGGAGCGATGTGATAGTAAAAAATTTTTTCATAACGATTTTTATTCAACGCGTCGGCTTTCAGTAATACGATAATTCAGCGTGAGCAGACTGTCTGCAAAATGGACATCTTCAAATTGGACACCACTCACCTCACTGGACAGTTCCACATTGGTAAAATTCCAGAAACCACGGACACCTGCCGCAATCAGACGGTCGGCGGTTGCCTGTGCAACGGCGCGAGGGACAGTTAGAACCGCGACATCCACGGGATACTCCTTGAGATAGGTTTCGATGTCGTCCATCGAGCGCACGGGAACCCCAGCAATCTCACTGCCAATTAGAGCAGGGGAGATATCAAATGCGGTATGGAGGGTAAAACCGCTGTCCATAAAATGAAAATTTTGCATGAGGGCATGGCCCAAATTGCCGACACCGACCACGATAATGCGGTGCTGGTTGTTGACACCTAGGATACTACCCACCTCGGCGCGCAACTCACGGACATTGTACCCATAGCCCTGCTGACCAAATTCGCCAAAACAGCTGAGGTCCTGCCGAATCTGGGATGCAGTGATACCCATTCGACTACCCAGAGAGTTGGAGGAGATACGGACAATCCCCTTGTTATACAGGTCATCCAGATAGCGATAATAGCGGGGCAATCGCCGAATGACGGCATCAGAAACATTTTTCTTCTTCATATGCGAATATCCTTGCTCTGTCCAAATTTATAGATGTTGTCATTATATTGCAGAGCGCGGGGATTTGTCAACCAAGTTGTTTGTTTTTTTAACAATCTTTTCGACACACTCCCTCTTTACAAAGAGATTGCTTTCTGCTATACTAACACGGTACCAAACAACTGCATATGTGCCCGTAGCTCAGTTGGATAGAGCGTTGGACTCCGACTCCAAAGGCCGCTGGTTCAAATCCAGTCGGGCATACCATCTCACCCTCCGAACCGTCACAGGTTTTCGGAGGGATTTTCTTTTGCTGTGGGCCATTTGCGAGGAAATTGGATAGTTCTAAAAGAAAAATATGGGAAAATTGGCATTGTGTGATTGACAGCTTCTCAGTGATATGATACAGTAAACTGGAAAAATAAAAAAATGGAAGGTGAACTTATGAAGCATATTAAGACCATCGAGACCCGTAATCTGTGTGAGAGTGCAAAGAATGGCGGTTGCGGCGAGTGCCAGACCTCCTGCCAGTCCGCTTGCAAGACCAGCTGTGGTATTGCAAACCAGAAGTGCGAGAGCACCAAGGAAAGCAAGTAATTTGTACATCTGAAATGCCGCCGATTTTGGCGGCATTTTTTCGTAAAGGAGAGAATTGTTTATGATACATCAATATAAACTTGGTGGGTATAACATCGTACTGGATGTCTGCTCTGGTGCGGTTCATGTCGTGGACGAGGTGGCATACGACATCATTGCCATGTTTGGGGAAAACACACGGGAAACCGTGCTGGGTGCGATGCAGGAGAAATATCCACAGGTTACGCAGGCCGAGCTGGAGGAGTGTTACGCACAGGTGGTGGCTTTGCAGGAGAGTGGAAAATTGTTTTCCCCTGACACCTTTGAAACGGTGGCTGGCACCTTAAAGGAAAAAACCGCAGGCGTGGTCAAGGCACTGTGTCTGCACATTGCCCATACCTGTAATCTCAACTGTTCCTACTGCTTTGCCAGTCAGGGAAAGTACCACGGCGACCGCGCGATTATGAGCTATGAAGTGGGCAAGCAGGCTCTGGATTTCCTGATGGAACACTCTGGTACACGGCGGAATCTTGAGGTGGACTTCTTCGGCGGCGAACCCCTGATGAATTTTCAGGTGGTCAAAGATTTGGTTGCCTATGCGCGCAGTGTGGAGAAGGAAAAAAATAAGAATTTCCGCTTTACCCTGACGACCAACGGTGTGCTGGTGGATGACGATGTGATTGCATGGGCCAATCAGGAGTGTAGCAATGTGGTGCTAAGTCTGGATGGGCGCAAGGAGATTCACGACCGTTTCCGCGTGGACTACGCTGGTAATGGTAGTTGGGAGAAAATTGTGCCCAAGTTCCAGAAGTTCGTGGAAGCACGCGGTGGCAAGGACTACTATATGCGTGGAACCTTTACCCATGCCAACCCTGATTTCTTGCAGGATATTCAGCAGATGTTGGACCTTGGTTTTACGGAATTGAGCATGGAGCCTGTGGTTTGCGCCGCAGGGGACCCCTCCGAACTGACCGAGGAAGATTTGCCCATCGTGATGGAGCAGTATGAAAAGCTGGCGGAGCTGATGCTAGAGCGCGACAAGCAGGGGAAACCATTTACCTTCTACCACTACATGATTGATTTGACGGGAGGCCCCTGCATTTATAAGCGTATCTCTGGCTGTGGCAGTGGTACGGAATATATGGCGGTGACACCTTGGGGCGACCTGTATCCCTGCCACCAGTTCGTTGGAGAGGAACGGTTCAAACTCGGCAATATTTGGGACGGTGTGACCAATCCCACCGTACAGAGCGAATTTGCCGCCTGTAATGTGTATGCCCATCCCGAATGTCGGGACTGCTGGGCGCGGTTGTACTGCTCTGGTGGCTGTGCCGCCAATGCGTACCATGCAACTGGCTCCATCACAGGTGTGTATGAATACGGTTGCAAGCTGTTCCGCAAGCGCATGGAATGTGCCATCATGCTCGCTGTTGCCAAGGCACTGGACGAGTAACGATGGATACACCAATTTGTGACTTTGTCCGCCAGTATGTGGCGCGTGACGCGGTCAGACTGCATATGCCTGGCCATAAGGGAAATGCGGTCCTCGGTGTGGAGCATCTGGATATTACCGAGATTCACGGTGCTGACAGTCTGTATGAGGCTGAGGGAATTATTTTCCAAAGTGAGGAAAATGCCAGTCGTTTATTTGGGTGCAAAACATTCTTCTCCACAGAAGGCTCCTCCCAGTGTATTCGCGCCATGCTGTATCTGGCGATGCTGTATGCAAAAGAACAGGGACAACAGCCTCTGATTGCGGCGGCAAGAAATGTGCATAAAACCTTTTTAAGTGCGGTTGCGTTACTGGATGTAGATGTACTGTGGCTCTATCCTAGCAGAGAAGAATCTTATCTGACTGGTAACATCTCGACAGAGAAGTGGGAAACGGTGCTCTGTTCTGCGGAGCGGAAACCAACGGCACTGTATCTGACCAGTCCCGATTATCTAGGGAATTTGGCCGATATTGCAGGACTTGCGGAAGTATGCCGTCGGCATGGGGTTCTGTTGCTGGTAGATAATGCCCACGGTGCGTATTTGAAATTTTTAGAGCCGTCACAGCATCCTATAGATTTGGGGGCAGATATGTGCTGTGCCTCCGCACACAAGACGCTTCCTGTTTTGACAGGTGGTGCGTATCTCCATCTCTCCTCGGTGATGGAACACCTGCTGGCCGAACAGGGGAAACAGGCGTTGGCTCTGTTTGGTTCCACCAGTCCATCGTATTTGATTCTACAGTCCTTGGATGCTACCAATGCGTATTTGTATGGGTACGGGGAGAAACTACGCGATTTTTTGGCTCTGGTTGAAGCATTAAAGCAAGAGCTACACAACGGAGGATATTGTCTGACGGGACAAGAGCCGTTGAAGGTAACAATTTCTGCAACAGCATATGGCTATACGGGGACAGAACTCGCAGATATTTTGTGGGAGCAGAATATCGTATGTGAATTTGCAGACCCAGATTTTCTGGTACTGATGTTGACCCCAGAAATAAGTGCGGAAGATATCAACCGCCTGCGGAATATCCTGCTTGCGATACCAAGAAAGAACCCTCTGTCACTGCCCCGACTTGCGGTGCAAGCAGGAGAAACCGTCCTTTCCATCCGAGAGGCGATGTTTTCCCCCAGTGAGAGGATTCCTGTTTCGGAGAGTGAGGGGAGAATCTTGGCAACGCCATCGGTGGGCTGTCCACCAGCAGTACCCATTCTGGTCTGCGGAGAGAAAATTGACCGATGTGCTATCGAGAACTTTCGTTACTATGGTATCCATGCGGTAGCTGTAGTGAAAGAGAAATGACAATGGGATAAAAGAACAGGAGGCCCAAACGGACCTCCTGTTTTGCTATGTGTGGGATTAAATCTGAACGCCAGCCTTGTTGAGAATGACGGGAACATTCTTCTCTGCGCCGATGGCCATAATATGCACACCACTGCACAGCTTCTTCTCATAAATCTCGCGAACCATGTCGGCTGCCATGTCGATACCGACCTGTGCAGGCAGACCCTTGACACCCTTCTCCTTGCCTTCCTCGGCGGCAGCGGCCAGACGGGCAATCATCTCCTCGGGCACATCAATGCCGGGGATGTTCTGGTTCATGTAGCGAGCCATACCAGCGGCCTTCAGGGGGATGATACCAGCCATGACATGCACCTTGATATTGGCCTTTTCAACCTCGTTCATAAAGGTTTCGAGAGCCTCGACGGTGAACAGACCCTGCGTCTGGACATACTTTGCACCAGCGTCAACCTTCTTCTTCAGCTTGTTAATCTGGAGGAAGATGGGCTCGTAGACGGGGGTGACGGATGCGCCCTTGTAGAACTTGGGCACGGAGGACAGGGCGTTGCCACCGCAGTCCAGACCAGTTTCCTCCATCTTGGTGAGCATCTTCAGAATACCCACGCTGTCCAAATCAAAGACAGGCTTGGAGTTCTTGCAGTCACCGACAGCACTGTGGTCGCCAGTCAGGGAGAGCATGGTGTCGATGCCGAATGCGGCGGCGGACAGGAACTCGCCCATGATAGCCATACGGGAGCGGTCACGGCCAGTCATCTGCAGAATGGGCTCCACACCAGCCTGCTTGAGGGCGATGCACAGACCCATAGAGGATGCCTTCAGGCAAGCAGACTGCATATCGGTGACATTGACACCGTGGACGCAGTCCTTGAGAAGCTGGGCAGTTTCCAACTGCTCGGTGAAATCATATCCCTTAGGGGGTGCCATTTCAGCGGTAACACCAAACTTACCGCTCTCCAGTGCCAGTTGCAGTTTGCTCATTTCTTCACCTCCCTGCTATTGACGGACATGGGCCATGCGCGGGTGTCCTTATCCTCGATGGTCTTTTCCAGCTTGTTCAGCAAGCCAATCTCGTTCATACGGTTGTAGATGGCAACCCATGCACAGTCGTTGTCAGCGCAGACTTCGCACTTGCCATTCTTCTGGCCACCGCAGGGACCGTTGACCAAGGACTTAGCGCACTGGGTAATGGGGCAGATACCGCCAGTTTCACCCAGAACACAGTCACCGCAGGTACGGCACTTCTCATGGAAGATACCGACGCGCTCAGTCTGACCAACAAACATAGTGTTGTTGGCAGGATAGATGGGGAGCTTCACATTTTCAGCAACGGTCTGGCAACCAGAGCCGCAGGCCATAGAGATGATGGCTTCGGGACCAGCGGCGAGGGCACTCTTGATTTCCTTCTTGACCAGCATCTTGTGGCAGCTCTCATCGGGCAGAACAATGCCGACGACCTCGATGCCATGCTCCTCAAGGTAGGCCTTCATCTCGTTGCACTCTTTTTCACCGCCGACACCGCAAGCGGTAGCACAGCTCTTACAGCCGACCAGGGCGACCTTCTTAACGCCACCCAGCATACCCATCAGTTCTTCGATGGGCTTCTTCTGAGAAACGATCATGTCGTTTCCTCCTCTTTCTTTGTTATTGTGATAAGATATCCAGAAGTGCCTCGTTGTGTAGCCCAGAGAAATACTCCGAAACATCGATGCCTTCCAGTGCTTTTTGATAGTCCTCCGATACGGGGCGCAGACCAACGAAACGCTCTGCCAACAACTGTGGGTCTTTGGCAGAGAAGAAATCTCCACGGAATACCGCCTGTTGGATACGCCCCTCGTTGATGTGGAAGCGGCACTCCACCGTGCCACAGCCATCCACACGCTTTTTCCGCACCAAGTCGCACGGTGGCGAACCGCCGTAGTTCCACTCCCAAGTGCCGTAGCGTTCCTGGCGGAGCTTTTCGATGGCCGCGATATCGCTCTCTGTCAAGGTATATTCCTCCATCGGTTGCCCCTCGAACAACTTCTCCAACAAAAGTTTCTTGAACTCTGCAAGTGTAATATTGCCCGTGAGGTGCTCGCTTACGGTAGTCATGCGACTACGCACGGATTTCACGCCCTTGGCGGCGACTTTCTCGGGGTCGGGGGTCAGTGCCAGACCAGCGCGGCTCAAATCGGAGTCGAACATGATAGTCCCGTGGTGCATGACGCGCCCTTCTTTGACATACTGTGCGTTACCAGAGAATTTTCTGCCGTCGATGGTGATATCGTTACGGCCATTCACTTCGGCATTTGCGCCCAGTGCGCTGATGGCCTGTGCCAGAGGGCGACAGAACATCGCAAGGTCAAGCTGGATGCCAGAGGAGGCATCCTGAATATAAGTAAAATTTAGATTACCCAAATCGTGGTACACGGCACCGCCGCCGGACAGGCGACGCACAACACGGATACCGTTTTCACGGATATAGGGTTCGTTAATCTCTGCCATCGTATTTTGATGGCGGCCAATAATCACGGCATTGTCATTCTGCCAGAGGATGAAATAGTTGCGGTCGCGTGGGAGTACATCAAAAACATACTGCTCCATTGCCAGATTAAAGGCTGGGTCGGTAGTGGGGATATCAATAAAAGTCCATTGCATAGATAAATTCCTCATGGAAAGATAGAGAGAAAAACAGCGGGGGTCGCCGGAATATGGACGACTCCCGCTGCTATAGGGTCAATTAGAAAGTATAGCGCAGGATGGGGGTACGAGCAGCACGAACCTCATCGGGACGGCCAATCTGCGCGTTGTGGGGGGAATGATGCATGTACTCGGCATCCTTGTGGCCCAGGTCGTACAGGCTACGATAAATCTCAGCAGCCCAATCCAGAGTCTCGCGGCTCTCGGTTTCGGTGGGCTCGAGCATCAGTGCCTCGTG
>JAZRID010000283.1:0-1684 GCA_045645125.1 Oscillospiraceae bacterium
AACTGTTCAACAGCGCAACAGGAGGCACAGCCGCCACAGGTGGTGATGGTGCTGGGCAGGCAGCGGAGGGCGCATTGTCAAAGGCTGAGAACCATGGTAGGAGCGGAGGCAGCCGCCGCTCCAAATCGGGCGAATTTGCGAATGTGGTGTTCGGTAAGCAGGAGGACGCTTCTACCGCAGAAACCACAACCGACCCCGCCGCCGGGGGCAATGCCGAGGGCAACGGCAAGAGTGGTATTACAACCACAAGCGACACCCTTGAGGCGAGACGCAAGGCGTTCCACGATATGGTCAATGGGGAGTACAAGGACATCTACACCGAGGAGACCCAGCAGATTATCAATCGACGCTTCAAGGAAAACAAGGCGATGGAAGCAAGCCTGAACGCACAGAAGCCGATTTTGGACATGCTGATGCAGCGTTACCAGATCGGGGACGGCGATATGGCAAAGCTCCAAGCCGCAATCGAGGAAGATAATTCTTACTGGCAGGAAGCCGCAGAACAACAGGGTTTGACTGTGGAGCAGTACAAAGAGCGCATGAAGCTGATGCGGGAGAACGCACAGTTCCGCGCTATGAATGAGAGGCGCATGGGTGAGCAGGCGGCGCAACAGCAGTTCGCAAAATGGGCACAGGAGTCGGAAAGCGTACGGGAATTGTACCCCAGCTTCAATCTGAACACCGAGATGCAGAACGGTCATTTCCGTGACCTTCTGAAAAAGGGCGTTTCCGTACAGCAGGCTTTTGAGCTGATTCATATGGACGAGATTAGAAACGCCACCGCACGAAGCGCGGCAAAGACCGCCAGTGAACAGATGGCCGCTAACATCAAATCCAGAACAGCCAGACCTAGTGAGAATGGTACTTCCTCTAAGAGTGCCGTGATTGTCAAGAACGATGTGGGGAATCTCACCCGCGCAGAACGCGCCGAGATTGCTCGCAGGTCACAGCGAGGGGAAAAGATTAAATTCTAACGCTTTTCCTCCGCATTACGAAAGGGGAAATTACAACATGAAAACCAATCATACAGGGATTGAGAGTTACGCGCTCAACCTTCAGCTGTTTGCTGAGCCCAATCCCAATACGCAGGTAACGACCTCCTCCGAGCTGTCGGGCGAGATGAAAACCTACTACAGCGATTACCTGATTGACCTTGTGGAGCCTGAGCTGGTGCATGACCAGTTTGCACAGAAGCATCCCATTCCCAAGAACGGCGGTAAGACCATCGAGTTCCGCCAGTGGGACCCGCTGCCTGAGATGACCGAGGCACTGACAGAAGGTGTTACGCCCGATGGTCAGAGCCTCAGCATGAGCACTATCGAGGCGACCGTGCAGCAGTACGGCGGCTATGTCACCATCTCGGATATGCTCGACTTGACCGCTATCGACCCTGTTCTAATTCAGGGCACTAAGGCGATTGCTTCGCAAGCGGGTCGCTCGCTGGACACCATCACCCGCGAGGTGTTGAACGGCGGTACGGTCGTCCAGTATGCGGAAGGACAGGTCACCGCCCGCAATCAGTTGAGCTATACCAACGACACCACCAACCACAATCTGACCGTGAAGGCCATCAAGAGAGCGGTGCGCTTCCTCGAGGGGCAGGACGCACCCAAGATTAACGGCTACTATGTCGCCATCATTCACCCCAACTGTAAGTATGACCTGATGGACGACCCTGAGTGGA
>JAZRID010000284.1:0-1602 GCA_045645125.1 Oscillospiraceae bacterium
ATAACCTGATGCGGATAATGCCGCCGTAGGAAGTCATACACAAGGATTTTTTACAGGAAGCACCGTATCGGTTGTTTCCTGTTTTTATTTTGCATAAAACTGAAAATGCAGGGGGAGCTTGTATGCACAGGCTGAGAGGAAGTAACCGAACTTCGACCCTTATACCTGATGTGGATAATGCCGCCGTAGGAAGTGCTTTGCTCTGTTACAGGGGGATACTACAGACGGGATTCTCCTGTTTTTTCGTTATCTTTTGAGAAAGGAGAACTTATGAAGAGAAACAAGTGGAGTGTGAAGAAGATGGTGCTGTGTGCCATTTTCGCAAGTCTGGCGTTTGTCTTAAATACCTTTGTGTATTTTCCAGCAATGGCACCGTTTCAGCATTTTGTGGATGTGGTAGCGGCGGTAGTTCTGGGGCCGTGGTGGGCTTGCCTGAGTGCTTTTTTGTGTGGTGTCATGCGGATGCTATCTGGCAGAACCATCCAAGCGGTCACAGGTGCTATCTTTGGCCCGATTCTGGGTGGGCTTCTGTGGAAGAAAACAAAAAACATCTATCTGGTCTGTGTAGGTGAGATTGTCGGAACGGGGCTTTTGGGTGCGTTGGCTTCCTATCCTCTGATGAAGTGGTTCTATGGACTGGATGCCCAAAACCCGTTGTACTATATCCCATTCTATACGCCCTCTGCCATCGTCGGCGGTATCATGGGCGTGATGGTGCTGGTTATTTTGAAGCGAACAAAGGTGCTGGAACATTTTTTGACAAAATTGGAGTGATACGATGGATTTTGAAAGAGCTTTGACGGCGGTACGGCAGAGAAAACCGCTGGTGCAGTGTATCACCAATTTTGTGACAGTCAATGACTGTGCCAACATCATTCTGGCCGTGGGAGGTAGTCCAACGATGGCAAGTCACCCACTGGAGGTAGCGGAGGCGGTTGGCCATGTACAGGCACTGGTGTGCAATCTGGGTGCTATCGACAAGGTAGATGCCATGATACTGGCTGGACAGGAAGCCAATCGGCTGGGAAAACCAGTGATTCTTGACCCAGTGGGAGCAGGAGGAACCCAACTTCGTCGGGATGCCGTCAAGCGGTTACTGGATGCCGTTCAATTCACTGCGATTCGGGGAAATGCCTCTGAGATTCGGTATCTGGCAGGGTATCCGACGACGGGCAGTGGTGTGGATGTGAGCCATCTGGATGCCATACAGGAGAAGAATTTGGATGATAGCATTGCGATGGCACAACAGTTGGCAGAAAAACTGGGGACAGTGATTACCATTTCGGGAAAAATGGATATCGTTTCCGATAGAAGAGAAACCTGTATTCTGCGGAACGGCTGTGCAACAATGGCACGCATTACGGGGAGTGGCTGTATGCTGACCGCTCTGCTGGGGGCATTCTGTGGGGCTTGTGAAGAACCGTTTCTCGCAACCTGCTCTGCGGTGGTGGCAATGGGAATCAGTGGTGAAATCGCAGAGGAAAAGAGGCTTCGCAACGGCACTGGTAACGCCACTTTCCGAAACGATTTGATTGATGCGGTATTCAATCTGACGGAACAACAAATAACACAAGGAGTACAGTATGAAATTTACAAAAGATG
>JAZRID010000285.1:0-2064 GCA_045645125.1 Oscillospiraceae bacterium
CCTCCATGCGCGTCTGATGAGCCAAGCCCTGCGAAAACTCGCTGGTGCTATCAATAAAACAAACTGCATTGTGGTGTTTATCAACCAGTTGCGTGAAAAGGTCGGTGTGATGTACGGCAATCCCGAGGTGACAACGGGCGGCCGTGCGCTGAAATTCTATGCCTCTGTGCGTATTGATGTGCGCCGAGTGGAGTCCTTAAAAAATGGCACGGAAATTATTGGTAGCCGTACCCGTGCGAAGGTGGTCAAGAATAAGATGGCTCCTCCATTCCGTGAGGCAGAATTTGATATTATGTATGGTGAAGGAATCAGCCTCGTGGGAGAACTGCTCGACTTGGGTGTGAAATTGGATTTGGTGCAGAAGTCTGGCTCGTGGTTCTCGATGGGTGAGGTGCGTATGGGACAGGGACGCGATGCCGCCAAGCAGTATCTGAAGGACAACCCCGAAGCGGCGGAAGCCTTGGAAACTGCCATTCGCCGTGACTTCTTCAAGCTGATGAGTACGCAGTCGCAGGTGGCGGCGCGCGCGGCAGGTCGTGCGATTGATGTATCTGCCGAGGATTTCGACGATAGTGACGATGAGAATTGATGCGCTGAAACCGTCGGAACATAAAAAAGGGCGCGTTCTTCTTACACTAGAAAATGGAGAAATCCTCCGCATTACAGAGGAGGAAGTGTTGCACTTTCGCCTACAGGTGGGACAGATGTTAGACGATGAAACGCTGACCTCCATTAAACAGAGCGCAAAAACCTCTAGTACCAAGGTGCGGGCGGTGCATATGATTGCTAACCGTCCGATGTCCAAGTGTGAACTACAGAAACGGCTCATACAAAAGGGCAGTGATGCAGAGGATGCCGAGGCGACCGTGGCATGGTTGGAGGGATTGGGGGCAATGGACGATGTTGCCTATGCCGCCACTCTTGTCCGCCACTACGCCACACGGGGGTACGGTGTGGCGCGGATACGCGAGGAACTGTATCGGCGCGGTGTCCCCAGAGAACTGTGGGACGAGGCACTGGAGCAGTTGCCCGACAGTAGCGAAACACTGGACGCATTGATTCAAAAAAAGAAACGAGGCGACCTCGCAGACCCCAAGGAGCGGAAGCGTATCTGTGATGCGCTGTTGCGTCGGGGGTTCTCGTGGAGCGAGGTCAGAACCGCTTTAGAGCGGTATACGGAAATTCCGGAGGTATTTAACAGTTAGATACAAATTATAAATAAGTGCTGACTTCATCATATCCATATGCTATGATACAGGTAAAAGGAAAACGCGCTAACAAAGCAAAGA
This sequence comes from Oscillospiraceae bacterium, assembly GCA_045645125.1. GTDB lineage: Bacteria > Bacillota > Clostridia > Oscillospirales > Oscillospiraceae > Pelethomonas. Next base: position 1,290 of record JAZRID010000285.1, read on the forward strand.
AAACGATTCGGGAGTTGATGGAAGATGATAAAGACATATAAAGTCATGCTCTGCCCGAATAACAAGCAACAAACAAAGTTGTACCAAAATGCAGGTGTATCCCGATTTATCTATAACTGGACGCTTTCTTATCAGCAGAAAAATTATGAATCTGGCGGAAAGTTTCTGTCTAACTATGAAGTGCGTAAAATTTTGACGCAGTTGAAACAGACAGATGATTTTCGCTGGCTGAACGAGTACAGTAACAATATCGCAAAACAAGCGGTCAAGGATGCCTGTGATGCTTACAGGAAATTCTTTAAGGGCTTATCATCCTTTCCGAGATTCAAGTCGAAGAAAAAATCGAAACCGAGTTTTTATGTGGATACCGCAAAAATCAAAATCACGGCAACCCATGTCAAACTGGAAAAACTGACTGAGAGCCGAAAGATGAACCGTCAGAAGCTAAACTGGGTCAGACTTGCCGAACATGCCCGAATCCCAGTCGGTGTATCATACAGCAATCCTCGTGTAACTTTCGATGGTCTACACTGGTGGTTGTCGGTCGGTGTGGAATGTCCCGAACCGCAGGAACTTCCGAGTGGTGAAGGTGTCGGCATTGACATCGGTATAAAGGATTTAGCCGTTTGTTCAGACGGTAATACCTACACGAACATCAACAAAACAAGAAAAATCAAGAGGCATCGGAAACGGCAGCCCAGACAACAGCGCAGAGATTCCAGAAAATATCTCACAAACAAGAAAGGAGGACGTTACTGTAAAACTTGCAACATCA
>JAZRID010000286.1:0-2843 GCA_045645125.1 Oscillospiraceae bacterium
AGGATACATGGTAATAAAGGTAGGCTGAATCAGTTTCTCCTCTACGCGCTGGTCGAAGCAAGCATAGAGAGCATTACCCCAAGTTTTCTCAGCGGCATCTGCCAGTTCCACGCCGATGGCCTTTGCGGCGGCAACTGCCTCTGCGTCATCGCTAATCGCACCAAAGTCGATACCAACATACTCCTTGACGGCCTCCACCATCGTCAGTCGTCGCCAACCAGGGGTCAGGTCAATCTTTTCACCGAGCCACTCCAGTTCGTAGGTACCGTGGATTTGCTTGGCGGCACCAGAGATAATACCCTCGGCAATATCCATCATATCATGGAAGTCAGCATACGCCTGATACAGCTCGACCGAGGTAAACTCAGGGTTGTGCTTGGTATCCATGCCCTCATTACGGAAGATACGACCAATCTCATACACACGGTCCATACCGCCGACAATCAGACGCTTGAGGGGCAGTTCGGTTGCGATACGCATATACATATCGATATCGAGGGTATTGTGGTGGGTGATAAAGGGACGGGCAGATGCACCACCAGCGATGGTGTTCAGCACAGGGGTTTCGACTTCGATGTACCCCATATCATCCAGATAATTACGCATATACTTGATGAACTGGGAACGAACCACGAAGTTACGCTTGACATCGGGGTTCACAATCAAATCCACATACCGCTGACGGAAGCGCAGGTCGGTATTGGTCAGACCGTGGAACTTCTCAGGCAGAGGACGCAGGCTCTTGCTCAACAGCTTGACATCCTTACAGCGGACGCTCATCTCTCCGCGCTGGGTACGGAACACCTCGCCAGTCACGCCCACGATGTCACCGATATCATACTTCTTAAAGCGGTCATAGACCTCCGCATCCATCTCGTCCTTACGGGCATACAGTTGGATACGGCCAGAACGGTCCTGCAAGTCGCAGAAGCTGACTTTACCCATGCCACGCTTGCTCATCAGACGGCCAGCAATGGTAATCTCACTACCTTCCAGCGCGTCAAAATTGTCCTTAATATCCGTCGCATAGTGACTGACGACATATTTGGTTTCCACAAAGGGGTCGCGCCCCTCTTTCTGGAGATTAAAGAGCTTCTCTCTGCGAATTTTGAGAATTTCAGAGAGGTCCTCCTGCACTTCGTTGGTATTCGGCATATTTTCAGCCATCTTGCTTTCCTCCTCTGTATCTACCGAGCATTATCGCTCGATTTTATCAATACGATACTGAATATCGCCTGCGGGGGCATTGACGGTCACAATCTGTCCCTCCTTCGCACCCATCAGGGCTTTGCCGAACGGGGAAGCATCGCTAATGACACCTGCCATCGCGTTGGACTCCTGACTGCCGACGATTTTCATGGTACGGCTCACGCCGTTGGCAACAGCGGTAACAGTGACAGTGGAGCCGATGGTCACCTGGTCGCTGGGCATATCGCTCTCCCCGATGACGACTGCGTGGAGGATAATCTCCTCCAACTCAGTGATACGGGAATACAGCTTTCCCTGCTCGTTCTTGGCCTCATCGTACTCGCTGTTTTCGCTCAAGTCACCGAAGCCTCTGGCGACCTTAATCATCTCTGCCACTTCATCACTGCGTGTGGTCTTGAGGTAATTCAGTTCTTTCTTCAGTTCCTCCAGACCAGCCGCACTCATCTTGTACTCGTTTTTCATGCTCTTTGTTATCCTTTCAGCTTATAAAATCGAAACCCTATCCGACGGATAGGTAGACTATTCCAAACTAATACTTATTCTATAAATAATGCTTTGCATTATATAGATATTTTGCTGTTCTGTCAACAGGTAATTTCACCAAGAAAACGCTCCGCTGGGGCGACTCCCATTCCGTGTAGCGCGGCGGCCAGTTGTTCCTGTGAGCAGTTGGTCGCCACCTGTGCAGACAGGGCATCGCCCAGTTGGATAGGCACTCTCCCCCGCTCCTCTCCGCCGGGATACAGGGTGCATAGTACAGGATTTTCCCTGCGTAACTCCCCTCTCGGAGAGAACAGCACCAGTGCGTCCGCGCGCTCCAATTGGTCATGGGATGGAGCAAGTACCAAGGATACGCCGTACTGCCGCCGCAACCGACTGACTAGAGCCTCCTCTCCACTACCTGCCGAGAGCAGTACATACCGGTAGACCCGTGCCAATTCGCAGACCGTGTGCGCCAGCTCCTCACTCACCGAATCACCGCTGACAGCAACCACCGCTTGCGTGGGTTGGATGCCCAACAGCTCCAATTTTTTCTGAACAAACCGCGCACACAAGGCACGGCGCAACGGCATCGGGTCGACAGGGATAATACCACGGCGCAGGAACACCGCCGTATGGGGAAAATCCACAGGGAACACGGCACGGCGCACCCCCTGCTCTCGCATCCGTTCTGCGGCGCGCGCGGCACGGCGCGTCGACAACATTCCACGCGCTCCTTTTCCCATATCTAGTACCAAAAAGGTCGCGCCCAACTTTGACTCTCGGACCAGTTTAGCCGTTGCACTATTCTCCTCAAATTCGATATATCCCAGCATTGCGCCCTCCTCTGCCACACATAAAAACGCTCTCCGCCTCAGTGTATGAAGCGGAGAGCAACAATATTCTGGATGTTATGTTACCAAGCCTTAATCCAACCGGGCAGGTATTTTTTGGGGTCAACGCGCTGGTTGTTTTCCACAATTTCATAGTGCAAATGCGGACCACTGGAGATACCTGTCGAACCAGTGACACCGATGACCTGTCCCTGCGTGACGACATCGCCCTCTTTTACTGCACGACTGCTCATATGGGCATACAGGGTGGTATTGCCGCTGGAGTGAGAGATGACCACATAGTTTCCCTAGCACTTGCTG
>JAZRID010000287.1:0-1865 GCA_045645125.1 Oscillospiraceae bacterium
AAGCCTCTGCGCTCCAAGGGCAACGCCATTATCAATCTCATGGGTGCTGTCGGCGGTATGCTCTATCTCGCCATCGCCGCCGTGATGTACCCCACCGCTAAAGTGCAGGGGCTAGCACATGTCAACTATCAGCCCTTGTTCATCGTAGTGTCCCTCATCATGTTCGTTGCCGTCCTTGTCTTGTTCCTCACCATTCGCGAACCCAAGCTGGTGGCAGAAAATCGCGCTCTTGAAGCCAAACACCCCGAATGGAATCTGGCAAAGAACGACGGTTCCGGCAACGAAACCCTCCCCACCCCTGTCAAGCGCAGTCTTGGCTTCCTCTTGGCCTCTATCGCGCTGTGGTTTGCTGGCTACAACGGCGTGACCACTTGGTTTACCACCTACATCGCCGTTGTCATGGGCGAAGGTCTGGGCGGTGCGTCCACCTGTCTGTTGGTCGGTACCATCGGTGCGATTATCTCCTACCTCCCCATCGGTATGCTCGCCTCCAAATTTGGACGCAAGTCCATGATTTACTTCGGCACCCTCCTCCTCACTGGCTGTTTCATCACTGGCTTTATTCTCACGACCCTCTATGACCACATCAATATTTTTATGTATGTTGTCTTTGCTCTGGTCGGTCTGGCTTGGGCTTCCATCAATGTCAACTCTCTCCCCATGGTCGTTGAAATGTGCCGTGGCAGTGATGTCGGTAAATTCACTGGTTACTACTACACTGCCTCCATGAGCGCGCAGGTCATCACGCCCATCCTTGCTGGTACACTGCTCAAGCACATCGGCTACAACATCCTATTCCCCTACGCCGCTTTCTTTGTCGCTATGAGCTTTGTGACCATGCTGTTCGTCAAACACGGCGACACCAAGGTAGAGGGCAAGCGTGGTCTGGAAGCCTTTGACGCAATGGACGATTAACAGACAAGGGGTGAACTGTCACAATGCTTATTATCGGTATCCTACTGCTCCTCCTGCTGTGCCTCTATCTCCTGTTGCTCGTACCGCGTAGAGGCCATTCTGGTTGGGACACCCTCGCCGCCTTTCGCTATGCCCACCGCGGTTTACACGACAAAGCACAGGGCATCCCAGAAAATTCCATCGCCGCTTTTCGCCGTGCGGTAGACCACGGCTTCGGTGCAGAGTTAGATATTCACTTGTTAAAAGACGGCTCCCTCGCCGTGTTCCACGACTCCTCTCTCCAGCGCATCTGCGGTGTGGAGGGAAACATCGAGGACCTCACAGCGCAGGATTTGAAACACTATCATCTACTCGGCACAGAGGAAACCATTCCACTGTTCACCGATGTTCTCGCACTCTTTACCGATAAAACGCCCCTCATCGTGGAGTTAAAAGTTGTGGACGGCAATGCCGCCGCACTCACTGACGCGGCAATGGCAGTGCTACACAACTGGAATGGTACATACTGTGTGGAATCGTTCCATCCTGCTGCGATACGGCACATGAAACAGCACTATCCAGATGTTATCCGTGGTCAGTTAAGTGAAAATTTCTTCCGCAATCGGAAGATGTCGATTTTTACCGCGTTCTTGGCAACTTTCCTGCTCACAACTACTTTTACACGCCCCGACTTCATCGCCTATAAACACCAGGACCGCAAGAACATCAGTCTGCGCCTCATGCGTAATCTCTACGGTGTCCACGAGGTCGGTTGGACCATCCGCGAAGCATCCACGCTGGAACAACTGGAGCAGGATGGTGTCACCCCTATTTTTGAAAATTTCATCCCCTAAATGAGAGAGTGTCGAATGAACCACCTGCCAGCGTTCATTCGACACTTTTTATCGTTCTGTTACTTGTAGACCATGTTGCGCTTTGATAAACTTTTTGTTTTCGTACATCCGCCTATC
>JAZRID010000288.1:0-1572 GCA_045645125.1 Oscillospiraceae bacterium
TGCGTCTGCCAGCTCTGTTTCGGCATCCGCCAGCTGTTGCACCGCATCGTCCAATTCACGCTTTACATCCTGTAGTTCTCGGACACCGTCCTCGTACACCGCCTTGCCGACCTCATACTGCACACACCCTGTTTCATACTCCGCTAGCGCGTCCTCGTACTGGCGCAGACCATCTTCATACTGTGCTTTGCCGTCCTCGTACTGTGCAAGTACGTTCTCATACTCGGTCAAGCCATGTGCATACTCCGTTTTCCCGTCGTCCAACGAAGCACGCAGGGCGGTCAAATACTCCGAAGTCAACGGCTGTCCGATGGACTCCTCCACCGCCATCCAACCGCCGAGAAACATCGCTAAACTACTTCCCTGTGTCTGTAGTGCCTGGTCTACCGCCGTATTCAGTTCAGGCATAGCACCACTCTGGAGTGTAGCAATCAACTGGGCAGGACTGTCCATGCCAACGCCCTGCGCCAATTGGACAGCGGACTGGTACAGCGTATTCATTTGTGCATACGCTGTTTCACCCTCATCCAGTGCAACTTTAGCATCGGTCAACTGCTGTTTTGCTGCCGACAACTGTACCGCTACCTCGTCCAACTGTGCTTTTACGCTGTCCAGTTCCGCCTTGCTATCCTGCAACTGCACCGCACCGTCTGCCAAGGTTTCTTCGGCATCGTCCAACTCCGCCTTTGCGTCTGCCATTGCGCGGATACCGTCCTCATACTGTTGCAGACCGTCCGCATAGTCCTGTTTGCCCTGCTCCCACTCTGCCACACCGTTCCGATAGCTCTCCTCGCCCTCGGTCAGTTCCGCATAGGCATCCGCCAACTTCTGCTCGGCATCCGCTTTTTCTCGCGTATACTCCGCCCAACCGTCGGCAACTTCCGTCTGTGCGTCCTGCAATTCCTCGCGTGCCTCGCCATCAATACTGTCGTACCGAAGCTGTGCGCGCTCCGCTAACAGTCGCTCCACGGTCGGCTTCATCTCGTCAATCTGCGTCTGATAGTCAGTTGAGTAGGCATCGGCTCCATCGGCAATTTTCAAGAAAATCTCATAATACGCTGGGAAGTCGAAGCCATCTTCGGGTATGTACAGGAACGCCGCCACACTGCCACCGCCCAATGCACTGATACCGCGCTCTTGGTTGATAAAATACGGGGTCTGCATTAGACCGACCAGTGTGTACTGCGTCTCACACAGTAGGTTGCGTGTGTCCTCGTCATTCGTTTCCAGTACCGTGACGGTTTTTCCGAGGTCCGTCTCAGTAAAATATCGGGCATCACCCAGACACTCCCCGCTGTTGCGTGGCATCCATCCAGCGGTCAATTTCGGCTCGTTGATACCCTCCGTCAAGGACAATGCCGTGAAGACCACTTCCCTATCGTTCCAATTGGAGAGAAAGTCGGTATACACCGCACCGTGTGCCACCTCGACACCGTCCAACTCGGAAAATGCAGTGATATCTTCCTCGGTAAATCCCAAGGTGGACAACAGGCGAAAGTCATACAGGTGATAGGTGTCGATATATTTCACACCTGTGGCGAGCATATTGGGCTGGCTCATCCGCAGACCGGC
>JAZRID010000289.1:0-4707 GCA_045645125.1 Oscillospiraceae bacterium
GCTTCGTGAAGAAATTAAAGAAATGAATCGAAATACGAAAGTAGAAAGTACAGGTAAACCTGTATGATGGGAGTAGCTGAGTACCTTGAATACAGCAATCAAGGTAATACCAGACGGAAGTATCTGAAGGAACAGCTGATGATGCAGGACCATAATCTATTCTGCTATTCAAGTAATTTGCTGTTGCTCGACCCTAAGCGTGGTTATGAGAAGCACTGGGAAGAAGCATTGGAAAAGGTTCGATTAGTCACTCAGATGTACAATGAACTTCCTGATGAAAGCGGTTGCTGTGTTTTTGTTGGACGCATTTTGGAGTGGGTTCATAGTGATGATGGTTGGTTTGTGAAGTTTGAGGTTGCAAGTCCTGAGCGTTCGCTTAGACCGACCTCCATCCTGTACTTCTTCAAGATTTCAGATGAACTGGTACAGGAATGGCAGCACACCTATGACGATAGGATGAAAGAGCGAACAGATGCAGAATTGCCTACTCTTGTCAAAGCAAAAGTCAAAAAGGCATTTATCTACGGCCTTGAGTGTGTTGACCAGTGGGATTAAGGAGGCAGACACGAACAAAGAAGACAAAGTATTGGATATGGATAAGAGTATTGCGGAAAATCTGAAGGATGGGATGAAGTACCTTGAAGAAAAGTATCCGAAACTTCACTTCGAGTGAGTTTAGATTCCAACACTTGGCTGAGTTCAAGATTAGGCGTGAAGATAGGTTGGGGTTGGTTAGCGGTTTATTCATTGATGAACGGCCAGAAAAGTATTATACTGAAAAAGAGTGGTATCAGTTCCTCGATGATTACTTTACTGCTCTCTGGCTTATTGATAACTTCAAGCCTATTCCAGAGGAATTGGAACATCGTGTCCTCAAAGGAAATCAAAAGTTGAAAGAGTACTTCAAATCAGGCGGTTAATCACCGCCTGATTTGAAGCGCAAGGAGATGACCAGCATGGGTGTTTCATATAAATAGGCCTTGGAAATTGCTGATAGATAAGAAAATGGAGCCTGCCGATTTACGGCGCGCTGCAAATATTGCCCCCAACACTATGACGCGACTGCGCCGTGATGAGCCTGTCAGTCTTTCCATCCTAGGCAAAATCTGTGCTGTGTTATCGTGCGATTATGGAGATATTATTTCATATATCCCAGACTAAAATGAATTGCCCCACAAATCTTTTGGAGACCGTGCCAACCGGCACGGTCTCTATTTTTTATGGAAAGCTTAAAAATGTTTTTGAGGGATTAAACATTGCAACTTCAACACAAAATGACATAAATAAGTCATCAGAGGACTTTGAGATTCAAAATCTATGCATAAATTTTATAAGAAAGTTGGTATATATATTAGAAGGGGATTATGAATTGGAATATTTTCTATTGAACATCGTCAATAATCGTTGATGCATATGTTTTAGTGTAGAAGTTCTGTTAGCAGTATCTTTTGAGGTTTTAGCGGAATAAGATATAACATTAGGACAAATGAAGTCCTGTTGTTTAAACACTAAATAATTAAAATGATTCCGGGGAGGGGGTTCATTTGATGAACCCCCTCCCATTCTTTCAAAGAACCTGAGACAAATCTTAGATTCTTTGTTGAAAATTGACATCAATCACTTTATAATATGGTTGATATCAAAATATTGTTATGGTAAATGTGCATCCCAGTATATGTTCAAAGGAGTTGTCGATGAAATTCTTTGATAATATAAAAAATGTAGTTCGTGATGATATGACAGAAACCATTGCGCGGGGTAGTCGCGTATCTATTGCTGCTGCGTGCTTTTCAATGTATGCTTACAATGAATTGAAGAAAGAGTTAGAAAATGTGGATGAATTTCGCTTTATCTTTACTTCTCCTACATTCGTTACGGAGAAGGACTCTAAACAGAAGCGGGAGTTTTATATCCCCAAGCATCATCGGGAGCAAAGCTTGTACGGCACAGAGTTTGAAATCAAGCTCCGTAATGAAATGACGCAAAAGGCTATCGCCAAGGAATGTGCTGACTGGATTCGCAGAAAGGCAAGATTTAAGTCCAATACTACTGGCGAGAATATGGGCGGTTTTATGACGGTTGAGGGCAAACAGGACGATTACACCTACATACCGTTCAGTGGATTTACCACCATTGATATCGGTTGTGAACGGGGAAATAATGCGTATAACATTGTGAACCGTCTGGAAAATCCTGTGACCAAGGAGTATCTGAAAACCTTTGAGGCTATTTGGTCTGATAAGGAAAAGTTGCAGGATGTTACGGAAGCAGTTATTGAAAATATTGCAACAGCCTATAACGAAAATTCCCCAGAATTGATTTACTTTATCACCCTATTCAATGTATTCAGTGAATTTCTTGAGGACATCTCCGAGGATGTCCTCCCTAATGAAGCAACTGGATTCAAAAATAGTAAAATTTGGGGGATGCTTTACGACTTTCAGAGAGATGCAGTCCTTGCCATTATCAATAAACTGGAAAAATACAATGGTTGTATTCTAGCAGATAGTGTCGGTTTGGGTAAGACTTTTACTGCGCTGGCAGTTGTGAAGTATTACGAGAACAGGAACAAGAATGTTCTGGTGCTTTGCCCCAAAAAGCTGGCGGCGAACTGGAACACATATAAAGATAACTACATCAACAATCCCATCGCCAATGACCGTTTGAGATATGATGTCCTGTTCCATACGGACTTGTCCAGAGAATATGGAACTTCCAACGGTCTGGATTTGGATAGATTGAACTGGGGCAACTATGACCTTGTGGTGATTGATGAATCCCACAATTTCCGTAACGGCGGTGAGTTGTCTGGTGATGACAAGAAGGAAAACCGCTATCTCAAATTGATGAACAAGGTCATTAAAGCAGGAGTGAAGACCAAGGTTCTGATGCTGTCTGCAACCCCTGTTAATAACCGCTTCTACGATTTGAGAAACCAGTTGGCGATTGCTTACGAAGGCAACTCTGGTGAGATTGACGGCAAGCTCAATACAACTAAGAGCATTGACGAAATCTTCCGTCAGGCGCAGGGAGCGTTCAATGCGTGGAGCAAACTGGATGTCAAAGACCGAACCACCGACAACCTGCTCCGCACACTGAATTTTGATTTCTTTGAGGTGCTGGACAGCGTAACCATCGCCCGTTCCAGAAAGCACATCGAGAAGTATTACAACACCGAACAAGTCGGCAGGTTCCCTGAGAGATTGAAGCCCATCTCCAAAAGACCGAAACTGACGGATTTGGAAGGAGCTATCAACTACAACGAAATCTACGAGCAGCTGATGATGCTGGGCTTGGAGATTTACACTCCGTCGGCGTTCATTTTTCCCAGCAAGATTGCGAAATATCAGGCACAGATGCACAATAAGGGAACCAGTCTGACACAGAGTGGCCGTGAAGAAGGTATCCGTAGACTGATGAGAGTCAACCTACTGAAACGACTGGAAAGCTCCGTCTATTCCTTCAACCTGACGCTGGGCAGAATTAAGGAACTGATTGAGAACACTATCGCAGCCATTAACCAGTTCGAGAAATATGGACAAGCGGATATTGATATGTACGAAGCAGGGGATGCACCTGACTGGGATATTGATGACCAGAACAGCGACTTCTTCACCGTTGGCAAGAAAGTGAAGATTGACCTGGCCGATATGGACTATGTCAGCTGGCGAAATGCACTGCGCAAGGATGCGGAAATCCTTGCTCTGGTGACGAATATGGTCTCCGATATCACGCCTGAACACGACACCAAGTTGCAAACCCTGTTTGAGCTGCTGTCTGAGAAAATTGAGAATCCCATTAACAACGGCAACAAGAAGGTTCTTGTGTTCTCTGCATTCTCTGACACGGCAGACTACCTGTTTGAGAATGTAAGTCCATTCGTCAAGAAGAAATATGGTCTGGATACAGCCATTATCACGGGTAGTGTAGAAGGTAAGTCTACCATCAAGGGATTGAAGGGGACGCTGAACAATATTCTCACCTGCTTCTCTCCTGTATCCAAGGGTAGAGATATCCTGATGCCAGGAAGTAAGCATGAGATTGATATTCTGATTGCCACCGACTGCATCTCCGAAGGTCAGAACTTGCAGGACTGCGACTATTTGGTGAACTATGACATCCACTGGAATCCTGTCCGCATCATTCAGAGATTTGGTCGTGTAGACCGTATCGGTAGCAAAAACAACTACATCCAGCTGGTCAACTTCTGGCCTGACATGGACTTGGATGAATACATCAACCTCAAGGCAAGAGTTGAGACCAGAATGAAGATTTCTGTTATGACTTCCACGGGTGATGATGACCTTATCAATCCAGAGGAAAAGGGCGACCTTGAATACAGAAAGCAACAGCTCAAAAAATTACAGGATGAAGTGGTGGATATTGAGGAGATGTCTGGCGGTATCTCCATCATGGACTTGGGCCTGAATGAGTTTCGTCTTGACCTGTTGGAGTACATTAAGACCCATGATGATTTGGGCAAGAAGCCGTTTGGTCTGCACTCGGTTGTTCCTGCCACGGATGAACTGCCAGAGGGTGTCATTTTCGTTTTGAAGAACCGCAACAACGGAGTCAACATCGACAACCTGAACCGCATCCACCCGTTCTATATGGTCTACATCGGTATTGACGGTGAAATTGTCTGCGATTATCTGAATCCGAAGAAGCTGTTGGATACCATGAGATTGTCTTGCCGGGGCAAGAGTG
>JAZRID010000290.1:0-1748 GCA_045645125.1 Oscillospiraceae bacterium
TTGTCGGGATAATGCCCGTGCAGTAGCTAAGCAGTGCCAGTGGAAACTGATTGACTGCTCCGCAGACGGAGAAATTCGCACAGTGGAAGATATCCATGCGGAAGCGTGGGAACTGGTGCGACAGGTGTTGGAGCGATAACAACAAAAAGGGGCGCAGTGCGCCCCTCTTTGACGGCCTATGTAGCCATTAGCAACAACACTCGTTGCTACCTGCACAGCCAAAGTTGCTTCGGCTCGTGGGATGGCAGGTGCAACCACAGCTGTTCCCAGCGTGGCCCGTGCTACTACCGCCACCACAGCAACAACACAGCAGGATGATAATGAGAATAATCCACAGACACCCGCAGTCGTTACCATTGTTCCACATATCGCGTTCACCTCACAATCAAAGTCTAAGCCATACTATGTGCCAACGGCGCAAAAGTAGCTTGACCCATAAAAATTTTTTTGAAACGGAAAAGGAGGAGATGGCTCCATGCATGATAAGGACGACCGCTACCATACGACAAGCTGGGACGCAGAGCAAGTAAACAGTCAGCCTGCGCCCACTCAAGACGGTTCTAAGAAGAAAAAGAAGAAACGGAAACGCCGTGGCATGAACCCGCTGTTGGGCTTTGTGATTTGGTGTGCCTTTGTATTCTGTGCTTCCTATCTGTTGGCAAGTGTGGGATGGCTGTTGGCCAATGACCTGTGTGCGTTCGACAAACCAGAGAAAGAGGCGGTCATTGAAATCCCTGCGACTTGGCTCAATGTGCCGAAGCAAATTGAAAACGAGGACGGCACGGTAACAGAGCTGATTGTCTGTGATATGGAAAAAGTCACAGATAAACTCAAGGAGGAAGGGCTCATCGAGTACGAGTGGTTTTTCCGCCTGTTTTCTTGGTTCTATAAGGGCGACGAAAAAATTAAGCAGGGAACTTATACACTGGACAGCTCGATGGACTACATGGCATTGATTCGCAGTATGCGCGGTGTAGCCAGTACCAACAGTGCGGTGACGGTCGATGTTTCCATCCCTGAGGGCTACAGCGTCCGCCAGATTATCGCGCTGTTGGCGGAAAATGGGGTCGCCACAGAGGAAGCCCTGTTGGATGTTGTGACCAACCATGTCTTTGAGGGCTATGCCTTTGTGGACAATGAGAATCTGGGAGAGGTCAGCCGTCTGGAGGGATTCCTCTATCCCGACACCTACAACTTCTATGTAGGCGGTAGTGCAACGACTGCCATCGAAACGCTTCTGAAAACCTTTAACAAGAAAATCTATGCCAACGAGGAATTTGCACCGCTATTTGACGAGGCACTGGAAAGAGGCTATTCCTTGCGCGAAATTGTCACGATTGCCTCGCTGATTGAAAAGGAAACGGACGGCTCAGACCGCGGTAAGATTGCCTCTGTTATCTATAACCGTTTGGAAAATGCTGCGGAAACCGCCTATTTCTTGCAAATTGATGCGGCACTGGTCTATGCGGCAGGGCGTGAGATTACACAGGACGACTATGCCAACCTCGATAGTCCCTACAATCTCTACCAGCATACAGGACTTCCCCCTACGCCGATTGCAAACCCTGGTTACGCAGCCATGTATGCTGCCCTGCACCCAGAGGACACCGACTACTACTTCTATGTACTAGGTCCCGATGGGAAGCACATCTTTAATAAGACACTCAAAGAGCATCAGAATACGATTGCATCACTGGGATGAGAGGTATTTAACTGTTAGATATAAATTATAAAAAGTTATAAACAAG
>JAZRID010000291.1:0-2626 GCA_045645125.1 Oscillospiraceae bacterium
AACGACATGGCTACGATCCGATTTTGCCGATATCGCGACGCGAGAGGATACCAGCGGCGACAAGTTCAAAGTGAAGGTGGGCGCGAAAACCTACACAGAGCGCAAGGCGGCCGGCGACGCGCTGATTGCCGAGGCAAAGAGACGCTTGCAGATTGTCCGCGACACGGAGACCACGGAAGAAGTCGGTACATTCGCAGGATTCAAGCTCCTTGTCACCAACAGTGGTGAGTTGCTGCTGAAGGGCAAGGGACAGTACCGCGCTTCCGTCAATATGGAATCCCCCGTCGGCACTGTCACCAGACTGGAAGAAGCGGCGAAGCGTCTGGATAAGACGCTGGAAACATCCCTTACCAGACTGAACGAGAACAAGCAGTCTATTACCAAGCTCAGCAAGACTGTTGTTTCCACATTTGACAGAGCGGATGAACTGGTCGCACTTCGCAAGCGCAACGCAGAAATCCTCTCAGAGCTGAACCCCGAGGACGAGAAGAACATTGCGGAGTTGGGTGACAGCGAGGACAGTACCGATAATATGGTGGACCACCAGATTTCTGGCGGTGATGAAAGCGATTGGAGTACAGCGCGTGTAGGCGAAAAGAAAACCCCTATGCGTCTGTCCGAGATTGTTGAGAAGGTACGCCATGACTTTGGAATCAACATTACCACTGGTCACATCCGCGGTTCCAGCGTACAGGGACGCTATGACCAGCAGAACCACGGTATCCGAACAAAGATTGCCAATTCCCTGCCCACCGTGGCGCATGAGCTGGGACACCATCTGGATACTACCTACAACCTGACAGACAAAGCAAATCTGACAGAACAGCTGAAAAAAGAGTTGCTGGACAATCTGGGGCAGGAGATGAAGGATAAGTATGCAGAAAAGAAGTGGCCGCGCGAAGGAATGGCGGAGTTTATTCGCAAGTACCTGCAAAACCACGAGACAGTAGCCATTGATTATCCTGCGTTCACCAAGTATTTTCTCAACAGTTTGTCCAAGCATGACGCTGCGCTGGTCGCACAACTGGCGGACGAGATTAACGCCTACTATGCGTTGGACACAGACACCGCAACAAGCTCTATTCGACTCAGTGAGGAAAGAAATCCCGACGCGAGAACATGGGACGAGAAAATCAAAGAGAGGGCGAGTGTGCTGTATCAGGCATGGGTAGATGCAAACCACGGCATTAAGCTCTTTGATAAGGCGACTGGCTCCAACGCTTACACGCTGGCGAGCAATGCGGCATACTCCGATGCGATGGCTGGACAGATTGTCGTAAGTGATTTGACCGACGCAAACGGTCAGTATGTTGCCACTGGTCTGAAAACTGCGCTACATGGTGTTAATCTGAAAAACAAGACGGAGTACCGCCTGTTCGGTGAATACCTGACCGTTAAACACGGACCAGAACGACTGCGTGAGGGCTTGCGCGTTTTCGCAGACGACCGTAAAAATAACAGCGTATTTATGGAGCGTCGTGCCAAGGAACTGGAAGAAAAGTACCCGAAGTTTAAGGAAGCCGCCGAGCGTCTATATGCGTTCCAGAGCCAGTTCCTCCAGACATGGGGCGTGGAGACGGGGCTTGTGGCGAAGGAATCCGCCGAGGCATGGGCGAAGCGTTGGCAGTATTATGTGCCGCTGAACCGCGCAGTCAGCAAAGAAAAACGCAGAATCGGAGCCAAGCGTGGATTTGCTAATCAGAACAGCACTATCAAGAAGGCACGCGGCAGTGGCCTTGATATCGTTCATCCTGTGGATAATATCATCAACAACATCGTCAAGATGGTCAATGCAGGCGTGAGAAACAATGTGATGCGTGTAATTACCGATTCTGCCAGTACGATGGGGGCGGACGCTTCCTTTATGGAGCAGGTTCCCACACCGCTGGTCAAGCACAGTTTCTCTATGTTAGGCCAGAAGGAGAAACTGCATGACGGCATCAACGAGGCATTGGCATCTGGTGAGATTACCAGCGAAAGCTGGGATGTGTTCGATACTATGATTGAGGATATTGACGATATCCTTATTCAGTTCGCAAGTGGCAAGGCGCACGGCGATGTCGTTACTGTTATGAAAGGTGGCAAGCGAGAGTTTTGGAAAATTAACGACCCGCTGTTGCTCCGGTCCATTACTACCTTGTCCCCAAAGAAGATGGAAGGTATTCTGGATGCGTATGCAATCATCAGTCGCTTTATGACAGCGAACATCACTGGGAGAAACATTGTTTGGTCGCTGTTCTCCAACAATCCGCGCGACATTATGACGCTGTTCACCTATTCTAAGACGAAAAATCCGTTAAAAGTGTTCGGCGCGATGGGTAGTGCATACATGAACAAGGTCGGCGGTAGCTTTGGTAGAGAGCTTGACCCTATGTATCGAGAGTATGTCGCATTAGGCGGTGGCAGTGTCAGCGCATACACCGCTGACCGCAATCTTGCCAAACGCGCACGCAAGCAACTGGCAGGAAAGAGTTTTAGTGCAAATCCGCTTGATTGGCTTTCCTATGTCAGCGACACAATCGAAACGGGACCGCGCTATGCCACCTATAAGCTACTGCGCGAACAGGGCCTTGGTCCGCAGGAGGCCTTCGCTGGTGCTATGGATATTACGGTCAATTTCCGCCGT
>JAZRID010000292.1:0-2822 GCA_045645125.1 Oscillospiraceae bacterium
CAATACAATCTCCTCGCCATGTTCCATTCTCTGATATTCCATAGAAAATTTCTTCCTTTATCCCTTCATTACACATCATTACACATTTTTTCCCTTGCGCTGGTCCTCAGCCAGTTGTACGGTAAAAGAAAATGTCGTCACACCGTCTTTACTGGTGGCGGTGATTTTTTCACGGTGCTGTTCCAAAATCGTCCGCACGATATACAGCCCCAGACCAACCCCATCTTTATCCGCACTGCGCGAGCGGTCACTCTTGTGGAAGCGGTCGAACAGGCGCGGTAACTCCTCCTCGTCAATCGTCAAGCCGTGATTTTGTACGGTGACAATGGCCTTGTTGTTCTGTTGGGTCAAGCTGAGAAACAGTGTACTGTCACTCGTTGCAAATTTTACCGCATTTTCCAGGAGATTATAAATCACCTGTGTCAATAAATCGTTGTCGCCCAAGACCATCACGGCATCATCGGGGATATCCACCGCTACATCCAATCCGCGGTCCGTAATCTTTTTCTCCATGGATATTAGCACACGGCGCATGGACTCCGAGATATCAAAGGGGTGTTTCTGTTTGATGAGGTCAAAATTTTGTAGTTGCGACACATCCAACATCCGCCGAACCAGACGACTCAGACGGCGACTCTCCTCCGAGATGATAGTCAGATACTTGCGCTCCTCCTCTGGGGAGATGACACCGTCGAGAATACCGTCGGCATAGCCTGCAATACTGGTCATCGGGGTTTTTAACTCGTGCGATACATTGGCGATAAACTCCCGACGCTGTTGCTCGGTGCGCTGTAGGGAGTCCGCCATTGCATTGAATGCCTCGGTCAGCTCACCAATCTCATCATCGCGGCCACTGTCGTACACACGGGCATCAAAATTGCCGTCTGCAAATCGCCGTGTCGCCAACACCAAGTCGTTGATGGGTTTTGTCTGTTGCATGGCGGCAGTTGCCGTTGCCATAAACGCCACCAACAAAACGGTGATAGCGGTTATCGCAAAGATACCCAAAAACGCGCGCCACATCTCCGTCATGTTGTTGCGCTCGGTGATAGCAAGCACAGGCCCTGCCAGAATTTCACCGTCTGCTGTCGCACGCGGTGGCACTGCCACAACAAAGCGTTTGGTGCTATAAAAGCCGAGGGTGGATAGTCCTGCATAGCTCTCCCCTGCCACCAACTTTTCGCGCATCTGGGGCGGAAGGATGAGCAACTGTCCATCCACCATGGTATCATCGGTGCTGATAAAGCGGTTTTGGATAGGAACCCAAATCAAAAACTGGATATCCGACATCTCCTGTGCCATGTCAATGAGTTCTTCCAGTTTCTTGCTCTGTGCCTCCCACGCGTTGCGGTAATCCGCCTCGTTACTGAACGGGTCACGCGCCAGTTGTTCCTCCTGTTCGCGCTGTTCACGCACCATCTCCTCCGCCTTGAGTGCCATGATACGCGCCTTGTCCTCCAATTCACTCCGTGTTTCCTCCATGATGTAAGTGTAACTCAGCGCGAAAAAGGAGGTGCCCAACAGCAACAGCGTCAGTGCAATCAAGGCGACATTCACCGTGAGTTGTCGCCAGTAAATGCCGTGAAATTTCTTCTTACTGCCCATACTGTCACTTGGCTTTTCCGTTGTATTCAAACTTATAGCCGACACCCCAAACCGTCTTAAGTGCCCACTGTTCACTCACGCCCTCGACTTTCTCGCGCAGACGCTTGATGTGTACATCTACGGTACGGCTGTCCCCGAAGTAGTCAAAGCCCCACACCTCGTCGAGCAACTGGTTTCGGGTATACACGCGGTTGGGAGTCGAAGCGAGATGGTAGAGTAGTTCCAACTCTTTGGGTGGGGTATCAATCTTATTGCCTGCGACTGTCAGCTCGTAGGAGTCCAGATTGATTTCGAGGTTGTCGAACACCAGACGCTTCTTGGTGTCGTCTGGAATCTCGGTACGGCGTAACACCGCATTGATACGCGCAATCAGCTCTTTCATCTCAAATGGTTTGACGATGTAATCATCCGCGCCCATTTCCAGACCTTGAATTCGGTCAAAGACCTCGCTTTTCGCCGTAATCATAATGATAGGGGTGCGACTGGTTTCGCGGATTTTCGCGCACACGCTCCAGCCGTCCATCACGGGCAACATAATATCCAACAACACCATATCGGGGTTCATGGAACGAAACAGTTCGACCGCTTTCCCACCGTCAAAGGCGGTATACACCTCGAACCCCTCTTTCTCCAGATACATTCGGATTAAATCAGAAATATTGTGGTCATCCTCCACAACCAGAATTTTTCTTGCCATACCAGTTCTCCTCTCAATGTGTATCTTTATCAATTAACAGTATATCCACTGACGCATGATTTGCTTGAACATTCTGTGAATTAGTGCGTCAATCGCCACGCACACAGGCGATATTCCGCCTGTTTGAGTTGTTCCAGTAGCGCACGCAATCCCTGTTGGTTCATTTTGTCCGTGCCGAGATAGACAGACATATCCTCTTGCTGTCGCCCAATCTGGCGCACGAGGGTTTCCACATGGCTATCCGTACGCAGGGCATTACTACGGCGGTCAATCTCTGCGGTGACAGGGACGCACCCCTGCTCTGCAAACAGGCTCGTCATATCTGCATCGCCTTCATACCAGACCAACTGCAACAGGTGGCACGATGCCATCCAGACCAATTCTCGCGCGCGGAGAATCTCCATGAGGATTTCGCTGTCAGTATGACTGCGTACCGACAATGCGATACCGTGTCCACGGCCGAGGAGTGTCCGCACCAAATCGCCGTCCTCCATCTGCTGTACGGTCAACAGGAAAGTGG
>JAZRID010000293.1:0-14216 GCA_045645125.1 Oscillospiraceae bacterium
TGGGGGTAGCAACCTTCCAACCCAGTGTTCTTGCGGCATAACCCAGATGGACTTCCAGAACCTGACCGATATTCATACGGGAGGGAACGCCCAGAGGGTTCAGAACGATATCCAGAGGGGTACCATCGGGCAGGAAGGGCATATCCTCCTGCGGCATAATGCGGGAAACGACACCCTTGTTACCGTGGCGACCTGCCATCTTATCGCCAACGCTGATTTTACGCTTCTGTGCGATATAGATACGGACAACCTGATTGACACCAGGCCCAAGTTCGTCGCCGTTTTCACGGGTAAATACCTTGGCATCGACAACGATACCGCTCACACCGTGGGGGACTTTCAGAGGGGTGTCACGCACTTCGCGTGCCTTCTCACCGAAGATAGCGCGCAGCAGACGCTCCTCGGCGGTCAAATCGGTCTCACCCTTGGGGGTGACTTTACCGACCAGAATATCACCAGAGTGAATCTCGGCACCGATACGGATAATACCGCGCTCATCCAAGTCGTGGAGCATATCCTCACCGACATTGGGAATATCACGGGTGATTTCCTCAGGTCCGAGCTTGGTATCGCGTGCGTCAATTTCAAACTCCTCGATGTGGATGGAGGTATAGACATCTTCGCGCACCATACGCTCGTTCAGCAGAACAGCGTCTTCGTAGTTGTAACCTTCCCAGTTCATGTAGCCGACTAGGATGTTACGGCCCAATGCGATTTCGCCCTGGTCAGTAGCAGGACCGTCTGCCAGAACGGTGGGGTCTTCCCACTCGCCCTTTTCATTCTGACGCAGGCCGTGGACACGCTCGCCCACATTCACGATGGGACGCTGGTTGATGCAGGTGGTGTGGTTGGAGCGCAGGTACTTAATCAGTTTATATTCCTTGGTCACACCGCTGTCGTACTTGACGGTGATAGCGGTAGCATCGACCTTAACAACCTCACCATCGCCCTCTGCGAGGACAACGATTTCGGAGTCGAGGCAAATCTTGTGCTCCATACCCGTACCGATAATGGGGGCCTCGGGCTTGAGCAGGGGAACTGCCTGACGCTGCATGTTTGCACCCATCAGTGCGCGGTTTGCGTCGTCGTTGGGCAGGAAGGGAATCATCGCAGTAGCGATGGACACCATCATACGGGGGCTGATATCAACGAAGTCGACACGCTCCTTCTCAACGCCGATAACTTCTTCGCGGAAACGGCAGGTGATACGCTCGTTGATGAAACAGCCGTTTTCGTCGGTAGGCTCGGTAGCCTGTGCGACGATATACTGGTCCTCTACATCGGCGGTCATGTAAACAATTTCGTCGGTGACACTGCCAGTGTCGTGGTCGACCTTGCGGAACGGTGCTTCAATGAAACCGTACTCGTTGATACGGGCGTAGGTGGACAGGTAGTTAATCAGACCGATGTTGGGACCTTCAGGGGTCTCGATGGGGCACATACGGCCGTAGTGGCTGTAGTGGACATCTCGGACATCCATGCTGGCGCGCTCACGGCTCAGACCGCCGGGGCCCAGTGCGGACAGACGACGCTTGTGCGTCAATTCAGCCAGAGGATTGGTCTGGTCCATAAACTGACTGAGGGGGCTGGAACCGAAGAATTCCTTAATAGCTGCCGTAACGGGGCGGATATTGATGAGGCTCTGGGGGGTGACGATATCCAAGTCCTGAATGGTCATACGCTCGCGGATAACGCGCTCCATACGGCTGAAACCGATGCGGAACTGGTTCTGCAACAGCTCACCGACACAGCGCAGGCGGCGGTTGCCGAGGTGGTCGATATCGTCCTTCGTCACCAGGCCCTTGCCCAGTGCATTCATATAGTTGATGGAGGCAAAGATATCATCCACAGTGATATGCTTGGGAATCAAGCGGTCCACATTGGCGATAATCTGCTCCTTGAGGTCCTCACCGCTGTGCTTAGCCAGCAGTTCCTGCAACACATCGAAGCGCACACGCTCCTTGATGCCACACGCGGTGAGGGGGTCGAAGTCCACATAGCGGCTGAGGTCACACATACGGTTGGAGAACACACGCATACGCTTGCCGTCGACCTCGATGACGACCTCGTTGACACCGATGGCATCCAGATAGCGTGCCTCGTCACGGGTCAGAATGTGGCCATCCTCGTGGAGAATCTCACCAGTAGCGGGGTGTGCGACAGGCTCCAGCAGTTTGTGCTCGGAGGCGCGTACCCACAGGGCGAGCTTTTTATTGAACTTATAGCGACCCACCATGCTCAAATCGTAGCGGCGGGGGTCGAAGAACAGGTTGTTAATCAGGGTTTCGGCACTGTCGACCGTGGGAGGCTCACCGGGACGCAGTTTGCGATAAATCTCCAACAGAGATTCCTCGTAGGTCTTGCAGGTGTCCTTCTCCAGGGTAGCAATAATGGTGGGGTCGTCACCAAATAGCTCCATAATCTGCTGGTCGCTATTCAGACCAACAGAGTGGCCAACGGCACGAATCAGGCAGGTGATGGGCAGTTTGCGGTTTTTGTCGATACGAACCCAGAACAACTCATTGGCATCGGTTTCGTACTCCAACCATGCACCGCGGTAGGGGATGACGGTGGAGGTCATCAGAGGCAGGTCGGTCTTGGGGTCGAGTTCCTTGCCGTAGTAGATGCCGGGGGAGCGGACAATCTGGGAAACAACCACGCGCTCGGCACCGTTGATGACAAAGGTACCAGACTTGGTCATCAGGGGGAAATCGCCCATAAAGATTTCCTGCTCCTTGATTTCCTCGGTCTCGCGGTTACGCAGACGGACGCTGACCTTCAGAGGAGCGGCGTATGTTGCATCGCGCGCTTTACATTCTTCCACATTATACTTGGGAGCCTCGTTCATGCTAAAGTCGATGAAGCTCAACTCCAATGTGCCTGCGTAGTCGGTGATAGAACCGACATCTGCAAACACCTCTTTCAAACCAGTATCCAGAAACCACTGATAGGAGGTCTTCTGGATTTCCAGCAGATTGGGCATGGGCATGATTTCTTCATGCCGAGCAAAATTCTTGCGCAGTGTCTTGCCGTAGAGTTTATCCTTTGCCATCTTCTCACTCATCTACCTTTCTTTGTGTGTGGTTCTGTCTTGACCCGCGAGAGAGCCACACAGTCGATTATTCGGAGCTTATCCCGGCACACCCGGGTTTGTTGATAATTTCTTCGCAGTTTCCTCTTGCCTTTTTGTGGGGAAACTGCTATACTGTCGATAGTGGGTGGGGGATACCATTTCACCATCTCAGGATATAAGCAATTCAGTTTACCATGCGTTGTGCATATTGTCAAGTGTTTTCCGACCAAAAAGTGTCATGGTCGGATATTTTTTTGCCCTTTTTTAGCCCTGTGGGCGCGTTGCGATGCTGGATACAGGGACAGTACCGAAATACTCTAGTTCCTCGCCGTCGACCAGCAGACGAATTTCGTGGATATAGTCCAGAGAATACAGCGACTCCGCCAAAGACCAGAGGATAAGAGTTTGCGTGTACTCATCTGGTGGTAGGGTCTGCAATGTCTGTGTGGGAAGGTGAATCACGCATACACCGTCCTCGGTTTTGATGGAGCTGATGGTGAAATCTTCGGGAATGACGCGGAGCAACTCGCTTGTTTTCGGCCCTGCGAGCAGTGCTGTGAGCAGAACGGCGGATTGGGTTTCGCCCTCGTAGATGTCCAGTACGCGCTTCTCACTGGTGAGTACACCGTCGGGGTTGAGGAAATACAGGAGAACCTGTACTTGTTGTAGAACGCTGTCCTCACTGGAGAGGAGAACATCGTAGGGGAAAAAGATTTTGCGTGGCTGTTGGAGCAAAAAACGGCCGTTGGCTGTGATGGAAACGCTCTCGATGCCCTCGATAGCAGTCAGAGAGAGGGTCAAACAGTAGTCCGCCAAGGTTAGTGCAATTCCCTCCAACAGAGAGATGCCAGAGAGGTCCACATAGGCGCGTCCATTTCGGACGCTTAGGGAAAGTAGTTTTGTGTCCGCAGGAAACGGACGGAGGAGGGTACCATTCTGCGAGCCGTGGAGCAGACGCTCCACAACAGCGCGTGCAATCTCCTCGGTGGTGGCAGTATCAGGCAGGTCGAATACCTCTGCGCTGGCCTGCATGGCATCGCCACCGTGTGCCGTATGGGTGGGGGCGAGGAAGTAGACAGGGTGTGTCGTCCCTGTTTCCTCGCCCTCCGCTGTTTGAACGCAGGCGCAGACAAGAAGAAGCAGTGCAGTTATGGCAAGCAATAGATATTTTTTCATGCGTCTTCTTCCTCCTGTGTTAAGCATGGCAGTTTGACAGTAAAGCGCGTACCGCCGTCGCTCAGATTTTCTGCCCACACCGCACCGCCACGGCGACTAACCGTGTCGTTGACAATAGCGAGGCCCAAACCTGTACCACCTGCATCACGCGAACGCGCTTTATCTACGCGGTAGAATCGCTTAAAAATACGCGGAAGGTCCTCGGCAGGGATACCAATGCCATTGTCGTCCACGGTAATCGTAGTGGTTTCCTGGTCCGTTGCAATGGTAATGCGGACAAAGCCACCTTGTCGATTGTACTTGATGGCGTTTTCTGCGAGGTTGTAGAGAATTTGGTGCAGTTCACCGGGGGAGGTAAATACACACGCATCACTTCCACACGCCAGAAACAGAGAAATATCCTTTTCGTCCGCCACGGGGCGCAACATACGCACCACGCGGTCTAGTATCGGCTCGACCGCCACCAGCGAGGGGGCCTCCATCTGTCCGCTGTCCAGTCGGGTGAGGCGCAACAGGTCCTCAGTGATGTGACTCAGACGCTCCGCTTCATTTCCAATATCGCTGACAAATTCGCGTACTGTGTCGGCATCCACATTTTCATTCTGGAGAATCGAGTCGGTGAGTAGACGGATGGCCGCTAGCGGTGTTTTCAACTCGTGCGAAGCATCCGACACAAACTGACGGCGGGCATTTTCTGTTTCCTGTAAGCGGTCAACCAGCGCATTAAATTCCTCAGCAACCTGCGTATATTCATCGTGCCCAGACAGAACTGCGCGGCGGTTGTAAGCACCTTCGCGTACACCGTTGATGGCGGCGAGTAGATTGTTCAACCGCCGTGTCAGACTGCGACCAAACAGCATACTAATCAGCAGGACGAGGGCGGTGATGGCGAGGGAAATCCGCAGAAGATTATTGCGTAGGTTTTCTAACAGGGCGGCCTGTGCCGTGTCGTAGTCGTAGACATAGATACCGCCAATCACTTGGTTACGGTATAGTACAGGTTGCGCGGCACTGGAATGGAACGCACCGTCCTCGTAGACGCAGTACACACAGCTATTGCGCCGCAGTGCCTCCACCAGCTCCGTATAAAACACAAAGTGTCGGGCGGCATTGCCCAACTCACGCGTGTCATACAGGACATACCCACGCGCATCCGTGATGACAGCACGGGAAACACCGTCAGTTTCCGTGGAGTCCATCGCCTCGGCTACATTTTCTTCCGTCAACTCCTCTAGGCCAGAGAGGGATGCATTGATGGTGGCGGCGGCACTTTGTAGTGCCGCGTGTTTGGAGCGAAACACCAAGTCTTGACTGACTAAGAGAGGATAGGTGTTCATCAACACAAGGACAATCAAGAGAATCGCCATATAGCTGAAGCTAATTTTTTGTTGTAAGGAAATTCTACCCCTTGAAATAGTAGCCCACTCCCCACTTGGTTAAAATATACTCTGGTTCGGCACTGTTGCGCTCTAATTTTTCACGCAGACGGCGGATGTGTACATCCACGGTGCGGTAGTCGCCAGCATAGCTGTAGCCCCACACCACATTCATTAGGTTTTCACGGCTGTATACACGGCGCGGATTTTTCATCAACAGCTCGATAAGGTCGTATTCCTTGGCGGTGAGGTCAACACTCATACCGTCCCGAATGGCTATGCGCTGTTCGGTGTCCAAGGTAATATCACCTGCTGTGATGGTTGTGCTTGGTTTGCTCTGTGCGCCAACATTGGCACGGCGCAACATAGCACGAATACGCGCTTTCAGTTCGAGAATGTTGAATGGTTTGGTTACATAGTCATCCGCACCACTCTCGAATCCGATGATTTTGTCGGTGTCCTCACTGCGCGCGGTCAACATGATGATGGGGACATTGCTAAATTCACGGATACGCATACACGCCTCCAAGCCGTCCACTTTCGGCATCATCAAATCGAGAATGATGAGGTCGAAGTTTTGGGCGCGCGCTAGCTCCACGGCTGTCGCGCCATCATAGGCACATTCAACTTGATATCCCTCGTTCTGGAGGTTAAATTTAATCCCCTTAACCAATAATTTTTCGTCATCGACGACCAATATTTTCATTCGCTATCTTCCTCCGTTGTTGTACTTTTATCTCCGTTACTGGAATCGCTCGGCGGAGATACCGTCACATGGTCGCGGAATTTACCTAATGTGACTTCTCCAATGCCTTTTACCTCAAGTAGTTCATCGACCGAGGTGAATGGTCCGTTTGCCTCGCGATAGTCAATAATCCGCTGTGCGATAACCTCACCAATTCCCTTGAGTGTCTGTAGCTCCTCCAATGTAGCAGTGTTGATGTCGATAAGTGCAGGGGCTTCGGGTGTGACTGGCTCTGGTTCGCGGTAAGTGACGGTGATGGTGTAATCGGTTCCTACTGCGGTATCACGCGCTGTTTCATACAGGGAAAAGAGGGCAATGAGGAAACAGCTTGTCATAAATAGGAGCAGAAAATGTGTTTTTGTAACTTTTCCAAGCAGATTCACTGTTGAACTCCTGACAATTTTTTGGTATACTACACTCGAAGTAGTGTTGTTGTCTGCGCTTCGTACGCAGACGCAGGGAAAGTATACCATATTTATTTGGAGAATGATATGAAATTTCGCCGTTTTTTTTCTGTTTTTTTTAGTCTGTTGCTTATCGTGCAACTGTGTTGCCCTGCCTTTGCCGCAGAGGGGGATGTAGGCGACTGGGAGGTGTTGGCGAAAGCGGCCCTGCTGGTGGACCCCGAAACCGAGGAAGTGCTGTATGCGCGGAATATCCACGAAAAGCTGTACCCTGCGAGTCTAACAAAGGTGATGACTGCGCTGTTGGTGTTGGAGGCTATCGAGGCGGGGGACCTTGCGATGGATACGGTGCTGACGGCATCGGAAACCGCCATCTCCAATCTGCCGGACGACGGCAGCAATGCTGGCATTGTAGTGGGAGAGGAGCTGACGGTGGAACAGTTGCTCCACTGTATTTTGGTTGTTTCTGCCAACGAAGCGTGTGATATTTTGGCCGAGGCGGTCAGTGGCACGGTAGATGCGTTTGTTGCACGGATGAATGAGCGCGCCGCCGAGATTGGGTGTAAGAATACCCATTTTATGAATGCCAACGGACTGCACAGCGTCGAACACTACACAACAGCGTGGGATTTGTATTTGATTACACAGCAGGCGTGTACGCACGATGTATTTTTAAGAATCTGTAATACCAAGTATTACGAGGTCACGCCGACCAATAAAAATCCCTCCTCCCGTAAATACTACACCACCAACTATTTGATTTCCACGGCACGAGATGCCAATTATCTCTACAAGGGGGCAAACGGTGTCAAGACGGGTTCGACCAGCGATGCTGGTTACTGTCTGATTGCCACCGCACAGCGTTCGGGTAGAAGTCTGCTATCGGTTGTCTTGGGTGCCGAGCGGAAAACCTTGGAGGACGGTAGACGCGAAACACGCAGTTTTTCCGAAACTGTCAGGCTGTTGGACTACGGTTTTGACGGATTCCACCGCGCCGTGATTCTGGATGCGATGGAGTTGATTGACGAGGTGGAAGTTACCCTCTCGCAGGAGCAAAACTCGGTTAAAGTCCATCCAGCGGAGAGCATCGAATGTCTGATTCCCAGTAGCATTACACCGTCCGATATTGAGCGCACCATTACCTTCTTTGCAGATAGTGTGGAAGCCCCTGTGACAAAAGGACAGGTGCTCGGTCAAGTGACTTTGCGCTATAACGGCATTGAGTACGGAACCGTGGACCTGTTGGCAGACGAGGATGTGAGAGAGTCGCGTCTGTTGGTGTTCCAGAAGGATGTGTTGGAGTTTGTCAACAGCAGACCATTTAAGCTCGGTCTGATAGGAGCTGGTACGCTGTTGGTGCTGATTCTGATGTTGAGCCTGTCGGTGAGAAAACGCCGTCGCCGTAGAAGCGACAGTGGTCGCCGTGGCGGATATCGTGGCCGTAGTGGACGCAGAAGATAAACAAAACAATAGCCCCCTCACCTGTTCGACAGTGAGTACTGTGCTGTCTGACAAGTGAGGGGGATTTTCTATTATTGTGGCTTGCGAATTTCGTAGTAGATACAGTGGTGTGTGGCTCCGCGGTATTCTATGGTGTCGGTATGTTCGATACGGCACATTCCACTTTTTTCCATCACACGGCCACTGGCAGGATTTTCGGAAAAATATCCTGCACGGACGGTCGAAAAGCCAAGTCGAAATAGTTCAGAAATCATGGCGGTCAGGGCCTCGGTCGCATAGCCGTGATTCCAGTAGTCGGGGTGAAAGGCATACCCAACCTCGATGGTGTCGTTGACAATCTCGGTGCTGTTGAGAAAGCCAATCAGCTTCTCGTCACAGCAGATGCCGACCACCAGATGCTCCGCCGAGTGGGACAGAGTGAGCAGCCGCTGAAAGAGTTTCACAGCATCCTCTCGGTTTGGAAAGTCGGGGAGCATATAGGTCAACTTGACTTTGTCGTTGCCCAGAATCGCAAGGACATCCTCTACATCAGTAGCAACCAAAGAACGGAGTTGCAGACGATTGGTCTGGATTATGGGTGTTCTCTGTGTAAAATCGTGCATATTGGTACCTCTGTATCAATGGGGCCAGACGAGAGATATCGCGCACAGCACCAGAGCAATGGCCATGACGATATCAACCGTACGGCGGTGATTTTCAAACAACTTTTGAAGCGATGCACCGGCGAACAGCCAGAGAAGATTGGCAATTGGGCCAGTGAACGGCATAAAAAGTCCCACAGCGAGCAAACTCCAGAAGGAGTTGGTATAGGGTAAGACATAGCTGGTCATCGCGGTCAGACAGCAAATCATTATCTTGACATTGGTGAGCTGCAGGAAAAGTCCGTTGCGGAAACTGGGTTTTGCCGGGTCGTTGTCCGCCTGAATCCCCGAGGAGCGCAGAGTGTGCCACGCCATCCACAGGATATACGCCGCACCAATCCATGAAAGAAATCCGACATACTGGCTCAATGCAGTGCCTAACAGCCAAGTGACGACTACGGAGGCGAGGGAAACGCAGGCGAATCCAACAAAGATACCGCGCCACTGTATCAATGCCGCCTTTTTTCCATACCGCAGGGCGGCGGAGAGGGAACAGATATTGGCGGGGCCTGGGGTAATGGCACCCACATAACAGAATAAAAGAAACGATGGAATCAACGAAGTTGGCATAACGGGTCCTCCTTTCGTACCATTAAGGATTGAGTAAGAACGCTTTCAGTTTTTCAAGATTGGTATTCAGAATCAGTGTTTCGTCCATATCGAGTTTTTCCAACAGTGCACGCGCCTCGGTGAAAATACCGACGGCACTGGGGTCGTGGGCATCGGTGTTGACAACAATGGGGACACTGTGCGCCATACACAGGGGGAGCATCGTGGTGTAGTTCTCCACACAGCCAGGACGCGCACTCGGATAGCGCAAAGAACTATTGTTGACTTCCAAGGCGACACCGTACGCCTTTGCCCCCTGTACCAGTGCAGGGTAGTCCAGAGGGAACGCATTAGAATCGGGGTGGGAGATAAAGCGCACTTTGCGATGTTCCATACAGCGAATGACGGCATCTGTGTTCTTAACAATGCCTGCATTCTCATAGCAATAGCTGTGGATACCCGCCACGGCGTAGTCCAGACGGGACAGGGTGCGCTCGTCCAAGGTCAGACCGCCATCGGGGAGAATATTGATCTCACTGCCGTACAACATTTCCACACCGTACAGCGTTCGTGGTGCGTCGGGGAAGCTGCGGAAGTAGATGGCTTCTGCCGTTCCAGGAATACCGGGGGCATGGTCGGTCACACCGATGAGCTGTAGACCACGCTTGGCAGCCTCCGCCGCCAGTTCTCGGATGGTGCCGAAGGCGTGTCCACTGACAATCGAGTGCATATGAACATCTGCAATCAATGGTTTCATAGCGAAAAAATTCCTTTCTTTAGGATGGTTGATATCCTCATTGTAACGAAACTACCGCAGATTTTCAAGTAGAGAATGTGATAAGGGTTTTTGAAAACTCGATTACCTCTTGATTAAAAACATGATATGTTGTATAATACATCAAGCGATACTAAAGTATGGAGGAACATACATGAACAATTTTGTGATATATACCGACTCAGGGTGCGATATTGCCCCTGCGGTTTTGGCTGAGTGGGAGGTAGGTTGGAGCAGTTTGCGTTTTTGCTTTACGGACGAAGAAGTGGAGTATACCGCTACAGAGATGAGCGTCAGAACTTTTTATGACCGTATGCGTGCAGGGGCGAGTGCCAAGACTTCTGCCATCAATATCGGCGAATTTCAGGATGCCTTTGAACCGATTCTGCAACAAGGGAAAGATATCCTGTATATCGGCTTTTCCTCTGCTCTCAGTACGACCTACAACTCCGCCGCCATCGCGGCAAAACAACTGATGGCACAGTATCCAGAGCGCACAGTGATTGCTTTGGATTCTCTCTGTGCCTCCGCAGGACTGGGGCTGTTGGTCTACCTTGCGGTGCAGAAGCGGAACTCTGGCGCGACACTGGCGGATACAGCCGCGTATATTACGGATATGCGGTTGCAGATTTGTCACTGGGTCACGGTAGACGATTTGGAGTATCTCAAGCGTGGTGGTCGTATCAGCCCTACGGTTGCCTTTGTGGGCAATGCACTGGGGGTAAAACCACAGATTCATGTGGACAACAGCGGAAGTTTGGTCAATGTGTCCAAGGTGCGTGGCAGAAAAAAGGCAATCACTGCACTGGCGGACAAGTA
Source organism: Oscillospiraceae bacterium (assembly GCA_045645125.1). Lineage (GTDB taxonomy): Bacteria > Bacillota > Clostridia > Oscillospirales > Oscillospiraceae > Pelethomonas. The sequence continues at coordinate 11,020 of JAZRID010000293.1, forward strand.
CGGCGCGTTGGCGGTCGAGCTTGCACAGGGGGTTGTCTTTATTTCCCACAGCGACTGCAGGGAAGATGCAGAGATGCTGGCCGACCTGTTGCACACGCGCTACGGTGTCACTGTTGCGCGCATCACGGATATCGGCACTGTCATCGGGGCACATACGGGACCAGGAACCGTGGCACTCTTTTTCGTGGGAAAAGAGCGATAATCAAATAAAAGCAGGGGTTGCCATCCGCTACATCGGCAACCCCTGTGATGGTATTATGTTTATTCTTTCGTATCATTTACGACATCTTCTATCTTGGCGCGTTGTTTCTGTACCTGATCGGCGGAAACGGAACGGAACCGCGCACGGGACTCGCTCAGTTCATCCTGTGCCGCCTGTAGAGCATCGATGGCACGGCGCAAGGCATCGTCTGCGTACTCATTGGTAACATTGGTGATACTTTTGGCGCGCTCCTCGGCACGGTGAATCATCTCGTTTGCTCTGTCGCGTGCCACGCGGAGAATTTCGCTATCTCGTACGATAGTCTTGGCATCCAGTTCTGCCTGACGGCGAATACTCTCGGCCTCTTTTTTGACCTTGTCCACAAATTCATCGCGTGTACGAATGAGTTCCTGTGCCTTTTTCAACTCGGAGGGGAGCTGTCCTTTAATCTCATCCAAAATTTCGAGTGCTTCTTCGCGGACGATGATGCACTTGTCGGGTGCCATAATCACATTTTTTGCATCGTCAATCATTTGGTATAGCTGTTGAATCAAGTAATGGATATCACTTGCCATGTTTTTGCTCCTTCCCATTCGTGAACTTTTCGAGAACTGCCAGCACACCGTCAGGCAGATAGCGGTCTAATGTCTGATGATAACGAATCATGTCCCGTACCATGGTGGAGCTAATGTGCAGATGACTAGGGCGTGCAGGTAACAGGACAGTGTCAAGCTGTGGCATAAGGTCGCGATTGATTTGCGCCAACTGGTACTCCCAATCGAGGTCCATGCCGTTGCGGACCCCCTTGACGAGCGCACAGGCGTGGTTTTGTCTGGCAAAGTCGGCAAGTAGTCCCTCAGATACTGCGGCACGGACATTGGAAAGGTGCTGTACGGCCACACGCGCCATTTCCAGACGCTCCTCCGAGGTGAACATGGTGCGCTTGTCGCTGTTGATAGCGACACAGACAATCACTTCGTCAAAAATTTGCGCGGCGCGTTCTATCAAATCGAGATGTCCAATGGTGATGGGGTCGAAGCTCCCAGGACATACGGCAATTCTCATCCCTCGGCTCCCTCCTCGCGGTGGTAGGTTGTGACTTTAATTCTGCCGTAGCGGTAGGTGCGATGGAGAGAATAGGGGGGAGCCATGGCAGGCATCTCCTGCTCCATCGGAGATTCGCAGACGATGATACCATGGTTCGAGAGAATGTCAAAGCGGGCAATGGTGTCGAGTGCCTTGTCCCAGAGCTTTGCGGCATAGGGGGGGTCAATGAAGATAATATCAAACTTGTCCTTGGTGGAAGTGAGATACGCCATGGCATCGCCACAGATGACACTGCCACGGTCGCTCAGTTCGGTAAGTTTGAGGTTGTCGCGTGTGAGGGACGCGGCATCGCGCCGCTGTTCCACAAATACGGCTTTCGCTGCACCACGGCTGAGTGCTTCAATGCCCATCTGGCCCGTTCCTGCGAACAAATCCAGGACGCGCCGTCCCTCTAAGTCGAATTGAATGATATTGAAAATACCCTCTTTGACGCGGTCTGCAGTGGGACGGGTTTCCAACCCCTCTAACGATTTCAGACGACGGCCACGGGCAGAACCTGTAATAACTCTCATGTATCCTTTCCCTTCTTTCGCAGCGTATGGGGTTCTCTACGCAATATGCGTCATATTGCATTTATCATATGCCATGCTACCGTTTTTTTCAATACCGAAAATGTGAATTTTCTTGGTTTTCAGGAGAATACCTATTTTGCACTTGTTATTCGAGGGGAAATAGTATATAATAAATTGCTACTATGTGCATTTCTGTAGTGTAATCCCGTTGAAAGGATGTAAATTTTATGATAAAACTGCAAACCCAGAAGGGCGAAATCAGCATCAATGAAGCTGTGTTTACCAATATCACGGGCAATGTTGCCACCAACTGTTTTGGCGTAAAAGGTATGGCAATGCGCTCCATGACCGATGGTCTGGTGCATCTGCTTCGCAAAGAGGCGATGGGGAAGGGTGTTCGCATTACCTACAACGAGGACGGCTCGATTGCCATTCAGCTCCACATCATTGTGGAAAATGGCATCAATATCGCCGCGGTATGTCGCTCCATTATGAGCGAAGTCAAATATAAAGTCAATCAATACACTGGCATCCCCGTAGAGCGTGTGGACATCTGTGTGGACTCTGTTGTGTCCAATTCCAAGGGGGTATGACGCATATGATTCCTACCATTGATGGTATCCAGTTTAAGCAGATGGTGTTGCACGGCTCTGCCGCCATCGCCGGACAGAAGCAGAAGATTAACGACCTTAATGTGTTCCCTGTGCCCGATGGTGACACAGGTACGAATATGAGCTTAACGATTGCCGCCGCTACAACGGAGTTGAAGCGCAGTGAGCCTGTGTCCATTGACCAAGCTGCCTCCGTTACAGCAAGTGCGCTGTTGCGCGGTGCGCGTGGTAACAGTGGTGTCATTCTCTCCCTGCTGTTCCGTGGCATCGGCAAAGCACTCAAGGGGCACAATACGGCGGACGGTGCGCTCTTTGCCGCCGCCCTGCAGGAGGGTGTCGGTGCGGCCTACGGTGCGGTGATGAAGCCTGCCGAGGGTACTGTCCTGACGGTGTCTCGTCTGGCATCCAAGCGCGCGGTGGAAGCCGCCGCCGAGCAAAACGATGTCGAGTTTGTTTTGGTGGAGGCCATTCGCGAGGGATATGAGGCACTGGCACAGACCACGGATATGAACCCTGTTTTGAAAAAGGCAGGGGTTGTGGACGCTGGTGGACAGGGCTATCTGGTCATTCTCGAAGGTATGCTGTCTGCACTGCGCGGAGAGCCGATGCCTGAGGTGCATGAGGAAACGACGCAGGAGAAAGCGGACTTTGCCTCTCTGACGGATGAGGATATCACATTCACCTTTGATACCGTATTTATTGTGCGGAAGCACGAGCAGAATGTGGACCTCGCACCGTTCCGCGCCTATCTGAATTCCATCGGTG
>JAZRID010000294.1:0-1695 GCA_045645125.1 Oscillospiraceae bacterium
CGCTGGATGTCCAGCCAAAATTTTGTCCAAACGAGGGAATACACAGCACCATGCTAAAAAAGAGCAACACCAGCACAGCACCGATTCCGTCAAAGTTTTGCAGGGGCCGTCTTTCGCTATTTTGCTTGCCGACAAGTAGCACACAAGTCATAAAAGTGGCGGCGCAGAGTGCCACGCACACCCACAGCATCGCGCGCCAATCCCAGACGGAAATCAGCAATCCGCCCAAGCTAGGACCCACAATGACGGAGGCACTGGAAATCAGCATATACAGGGAAAAGCCCTGTGCTACTTTGGCTTGGGGAAACTCCGCGACAATATAGGCCATAATCACTGGTGTCATACCCGCCGTGCCAATGCCCACCACAAACCGAGCAATCATCATAAACACCAGAGAATTTGCCAGCGCGGAAAGCACATTTCCCAAGGTAAAGACTGCGATTCCCAGCAGGAGCGTAGTTCTTCGTCCAATCACATCTCCTACTTTCCCCAGTATGGGCGCACAGGCGGCGGTGGATGTCGCTTGGGCAAGGGCTGTCCATGTGGTAGTATTGTAGGCAAGACCCATATCCTGCACAAAGGCAGGACCTAACACAGTAGAAAAGCCGCCGACCAGTCCGATGAGGAAAGCGGCCAACGCGTATGGAACAAATCCTTTTTGATAAGCGTTGCTCGACTCCATCGTTTCACTCCCTTTGCGGTAGTATGCCCCGATTGCCATATAGTATTTGCACTTCAAGGAGATTCCAGTGATACGAGATAAGGGAGTGCCGCCCAATGTGCAACACTCCCTTGATACTTTGTATTCTTATTTGCCAATAAACACGGCATCCGCGTCTTTGACGAAGTTCTCCACGCTGTAGCAGATAAAGATTTCATCCACCTGTGCCATCTCTGCATACATGGCGACGGAGGTTCTGTAGTAGCGCAGGTCCACCAGATGCACCTCGCTGTAGGTCTGGCTGAGGAACGGTGCCATACTGTCGGTATAGCTGTCGCGCACGACCAGAATCTTCTTGTCGGTGGTAGCATTCGGATTGCGGATGATATACAGCGGATTATTACCGCCCAAGAAGGAGGAATACTTGTCTTTTTCCGCCAACTTACTCTCGACATACAGACCGCCGATAGCACCGTTCAGACCGTTCTCCACCGTAACACCGTCATCAAACACATAGTATTCAATCGTATCTGGGGTCAGCCAATGGATACCGGAGGTGGAATAGAGTGTGCCGAGGAACGAATCCGAAACCGTCTTTCCCTCGCCCAGAGGAGGCACTTCCATTCCTGTTGCCTCTAACAGTGCCGTATAGCCGTAGTATGCACCGAGGCTCGTCCAGTGGTGGTCGGTGCGGTAGAAAATTTGCTCATCGCTGTGGGCATCGAGGACACCAAGCATATCCACCCAGATGGCACCCAACGCTTTCGCCTGTTCCAGATACGCTTTCTGGTCAAAGACAGGTGCGCCCGTGGGCAACTTTTCGCGCCAAATTTCTGCGGCGGTGGGAATCAGACCGAGATACACAGGCTTGTCCGTCTTTTCCAACAGCTTTTGGATATGCTCCAAATTCTGCTCCGCACGGCTGGTATCCGTAATTTTGGAAATCAGCGTATCGCCACACAAAAAGACATTGTGGAACTCGCGCTTGCCGAGCAAGAACTCATACCGCGCTTTCATGCCCATCCAGTCGTCAC
>JAZRID010000295.1:0-2248 GCA_045645125.1 Oscillospiraceae bacterium
CATGATTCTGCGGAAAGGTGCGGTTTCTGCGAAGCAGGGCGAGCAGTTGCTCATCCCCATCAATATGCGAGATGGCAGTCTTATCTGTGTTGGAAAGGGCAACGAGGACTGGAATTGTTCTGCCCCGCACGGTGCTGGTCGTCTGATGAGCCGTGCCCAGGCGAAGCAGTCTTTTACCGTTTCCGAGTTCAAAAAGCAGATGGCGGATATCTACACAACTTCCGTCAGCCGTGCGACGCTGGATGAATGTCCGATGGCGTATAAGAATATGCAGGATATCGTGGACAACATCGGACCAACCGCCGAGATTGTGAAAGTCATCAAGCCCATCTACAACTTCAAAGCAGGAGAATCGGACTAAACAGGAAGAACAGCCACCCAATCAGGTGGCTGTTCTCTTTTTTTCTCTGCGAGAAATTCTTTTGCCATCTCCGCAGACTATTACTGCATTTCCATTTTGAAGCGCATCATGTGCTGATAGATAGCCGTTGCTTGAGAGGACAACTCCTCGCAGGTGGCGGCCGTTTCTTCGGCGAGGGCATTGTTCGCCTGCACGACATCGTTGATACCCTGTACATCGTGGTTGACCCGTTCAATACTGGCGGACTGCACGACACAGCTTTCGGAGATAATCGACACCTGCTTCTCGGTTTCCACCGTAGATTCTGCTATCTGTGCCAACACCTCTGTGGTCTTTTGCGCCAGTGTCAAGCTGTGACGGATGGCGTGCACAGTTTCCGCAATCAGTTCCGCTGTGTTCTTGGAGGCACTGGCGGATTTCTGTGCCAACGAGCGCACTTCCTCTGCCACCACAGAGAAGCCCTTTCCGGCTTCGCCAGCTCTGGCGGCTTCCACCGCCGCATTCAATGCCAATAGATTGGTTTGGGAGGCGATGCCGTCAATCGTGTGGACGATATTGCTAATCTGATTGGATTTCTCCTCCACCTGTTGTATGGTGGCGATAAACTCGCGCAGACGCGCATTGCCCTCCTCCACGCACGCACCTGCATTTTGGGATTTCTCCACTGCCGTTGCCACATGATTGGCTACGCTCTGCGTCTGGTCATAGATTTCCTGCATGGCATCCGAAATGCGAGAAACAGATGCGGTCAGCTCCGAGGTTCTTTCGCTCAGATGCACAGTACCTGTTGCAATCTGGGCGGAGCCGACATTGACCTGTTCGCTCGCCTCGTTCATCTCTCGCATGGTGAGATTCAGACCACTGCGAATCCCATTTATGGCTGTCAGTATCTCCCTATAGTCGCCTTGATACCGTTCGGGACACGCACTGTGTACGCAGTAATTGCCGTCGTGCATTTCACCGAGCTGATAGCGGATATCTTGGATAATTTCTCGTAGATTATCTGCGGTCGACGCAAACGCGGCCGTCAGCGTTCCAATCTCGTCGTTGGAGTAGGTGAGGTCCTCGTTTCGGCTCAGGTCGCACTGACGAATCTTTTTGGCAATCGCCGTCGCCACCTGTAGCGGATATAAGGTACGGGAAATCACCACGGTAGCCACAACGCCCAACAGCAGGATACCAACGGCGGTCAGCACGACAACAAAGAGGATATTGAGGCGCATCATTTTTGCAATTTCTTCCGCATCGTAGTCACAGCCAAGGATAGCCAAAACCCTGCCATCACTGTCCCTGAGGGGAACATAGCAGGAAATCAGGGTACCGTCCTCTGTATGGTGAATGGTCGCATCTAAAATCTCGGTACCGTTGAATGCGTCCGCCAAAGTTTCATACGATTCTTCAAACACAGAGCCAATCGCTTCCTCTTGCGATGCGTCCAACGCATACTGCACCGTCTGCCCTGTTGTGGTCAGCGCATAGGCAAAGCGCACCCCTGCATCGGTACGCGCTTCATCCAACAACTCCGCCGCGCGGATATAGGTACTACTGCTTTCATCGCCGTGTTTGAAACTGGTCAGCATCTCGACATCCACGCTGTCCGCTGTCGCTCGCGCGGCAAGCAGTGCTTCTTCTGCCGCCATCTCTCGCGTGATTTGACTCATACGCGACCCTAGAAACACGCCCTGTCCGATACACACGATGGTTGCCAACAGTAGAATCGGTGTCAGAATCTTCGATTTCACGCTGATGTTCTTTGTCTGCTTTCTTTTTTTGCTCATACTGTACTCCTTCGCGGACAATCATTCTCCCATTGCCGTATCATACCAGCCGATACCACGACATGAATATACCGTTTCATTCTATCACCATTACACAGCTTGTCAATGC
>JAZRID010000296.1:0-2507 GCA_045645125.1 Oscillospiraceae bacterium
AGGCTACCGTCACAAAGACAAGCGGGGTAGATGCAGTAACACTCACATTCGGGATTCCGAACGGCAAGAGTGCGTATCAGTACGCCATGGAGGGGGGATACCGTGGGACGGAAGCAGAGTTCATGGCGAAAGTCGCGGTGGATAACGGTGACGGTCTGGTGCAAACTACGGGAAATAGTACGAGAAAGGTGATGAGCCAGAACGCAGTGACGGAGGCTCTGGAGCCGTTGCAAATGCTGGGGTTAGTCGTGCAGAACGGCATGATATGCCAGAAATATACGAAGTGATAGGAGTGAGAACATGAACGATGTAGTAAAGCCGTTGCTACTGAATGAAACTGGCGAAAAGATTGCTGAAGCAATTCGGCAGTGGGGCACACCGAGTGATGCACAGGCGGACGCATCGATACAGCGTTGGCTAGACAATCATCCCGAAGCAACCACTACCGTGCAAGACCAGAGCTTGACAATGGACAAGATGGTTGTTGGTACGCTCGGGTATGTAACACCCAAAATGTTTGGTGCAAAGGGCGACGGTATCACGGATGATACCGAAGCGATTCAGGCAGCTATCCATGCGAACGCGAATGTAGTCATCCAGGAAGGAATCTACGCGGTTTACGGTACAATCCATATAAAAGACGGAGAAAGTGTGAAATTGCAGAATAACGCAGTTCTTGTCAAACCAAAAGATGCAAACAATACAGACCCCGTTGTCTGGATCAGAGGAATCTACAGCTCTTTGATTGGTAGCGGTATGACGAACAGCTGGATTCGTTCGCAAGTGGAAAGTCCCCGTGGTGTCCTGTTGCTGGGTGACAGGGATATGACCGCCACAGGTGCAAATACACTGTACAACACAGTTCGAGATATTGGCATAGAAGGACATAGTGAAGGCGGAAACGCCTCTGGTGCGGACACCAAAGCGGTCTATATTTGCTGTTCAGATGGCTATAACATGGCTTGCTATTTCAACACACTGCAAAACCTGTACATTGCGAAAGCAAATAATGGATTGATGTTAGAGGGCTATGCGAACGCGAACATTATCGAGAACATCCAGTTTCGCCATGTTGGAAACGAAAAGTACTTGGATGGTGCCGCGATTCATTTGAAGAACACAAATGACAAATACCCGCTCGAAAATACAATCACCAACACCTTCCATCACCAATCTTGGAACGCTGTTACCTTGTATTTTGATGGTCGAGTTATTTATAACTCGGTACAAAATATCATTTCTGAGCAGATGGGGCCGAATGCGATAGGTCTGAAGGCAAACCATGTATGCGATGGAAATAACATTTCCATTATCGAAAATACAGCGGCAGGAAACAATCTTGTAGATGGTTTTTTACAAAGCAACACCGTAGTTACGAGAAACACATTTTATGCAAGAAATGCAAGCATGGTAAATTTATACTTTCGTAACGGTATTTTCACGGAGAAACAAAAAGGATTCTCCATTAGCGGCTGTACAGACGGGACAGCTTATAAACTATTTTCTGTAGAGGACCTTACCTCTGAATTGCGTAACAATCAAATCTTAGTGGACTTTGAGGTTACACAGGCGGCGAACGGAGCCACTCGTGATTTTTGGGCGACATACGGGAAGGCCAGCTATGTGATAACTGCGAACGCAAATGCGGAATTGTCTGTGCGAGAAATTAGTTGTCTATCCAATAAATCGATTCTGTGTGTACCTGTTGTTGACGGTAGAAAAGTGATATTCCTGGCGAAACCAACTTTTCTTACAGGAACAGTGAATGTCAGACTAAATTGTAAATATAGTGTACGAACTGCTTGTAGAAATATCACAGTTACAGAACACAATACACCAGAAACGGTTCCAAACGCTGTTGCGAACAATTCTGCCATTCTGCAAACATCGAAAAACGGAACAACGACCAATCGCCCTACGGCAAGTCTATCTAAAGGACAATTATATTTTGACACAACGCTAGGTAAACCTATCTGGTATAACGGAAAGGAATGGGTAGATGCCAGTGGGACAGTGGTGTAAGAAACAACGGGTTGCTCGGGTAGGTGAAAGACAATTATGGAATTTGGATTTGGCGACATCGTAACCGCTGTTCTACTGGTGGTCGGTGTCCTTGGGTATTTCTTCGAGATATCCAAAATTAAAATCAATCCGCTGTCGGCACTGGGAAAGCTGTTTAACGCGGAGCTGATTCGCCGTCTGGGGGCGGTCGAAACGCAAATAGCAGACATTCGGGACAAGCAGGAGGAGTACGAGATTAAGTCGGCGCGGATGCGGATTCAACGCTTTGCGGATGAGATGTATGGGGGGATGCGCCACAGCAAGGAACATTTCGACCTTATCCTCATGGATATTGCCGCCTACAACAACTACTGTGAAAATCACCCCGGTTTTATCAATGAAAAGACCAAGGTAGCGCAGGAGGTCATCTGTGAGCGGTATGAACAATGTCTGCGGGAGCGGTCTTTTCGGGGATAGGAGAAAGAGAGGGAACAACATGAATGAGG
>JAZRID010000297.1:0-10367 GCA_045645125.1 Oscillospiraceae bacterium
GGTCTTGACCTGACGGCCATTGTAGGTACCGCACTCAGCACACATTCTGTGGGGCAGGCGCATCGCACCGCACTTGGGGCAAGCGACCAGACCGGGAACCTCCAGCTTCCAGTGGGAGCTACGGCGCTTGTCGCGTCTTGCTTTAGAAACTTTACCCTTGGGGACTGCCATGATGACACCTCCTAAATATATATTGAAATTACATTGGGTTACTGATTGTTATTCTTGTGTAAGAGCTGGGCAAGTGCAGCCAATCGGGGGTCTGTCTCCTTTTGACAGGTACAGCTCCCTTGGTTGAGATTGACACCGCAACCGGGACAAATTCCCTTACAGTTCTCCGAACACAAGGTTTTTGCATCCATTTCGAGAATGAACATCGTCCGAGCGAGTTCACCCAAATCAATGGTGCCATTCTCCTCCAACAGGAGGATTTCATCGTTGTCCTCGTCCTCCAGCTCATCCGCCACCATGGTTTCATAGTGGATGCTCTTCGGATTTTCAAACTCCTCCAAGCAACGGTCACAGACAGAGGACAGCGTCGTGGATGCGGTAAATTGCAACAGGAGCATCCCCGCAACATTCCGCACATCACCAGTTACCACAACCGCTTTTTGTACGGGATATCTGCCACCGAAGTCCACATCAGACAGGTCCATATCAAATTGGAACGCAATCTTCTCTCCGGGAGCGTTGATGATTTTTTTTACATTTAACAGCATAATCCACCTCGCAAAGACACAGGTAGTATTATAATCGAATTATTCTCAAATGTCAAACACTTTTTCTCTAATTTTCTTGCATTTTTTTTACGGCATGGTACAATGGTCACACTCTATCGATTAGGAGGTCGCTATGCGTGAGCTGACTATTGGAAAAAACGACGCAGGACAGCGTCTGGACCGCTTTATCTCCAAATCTCTGCCGTTGCTCCCCCCTGCCCTGTTGCAGAAATACATCCGCATCAAGCGTATCAAGTGCAACGGTGCGCGCTGTGAGCGAAGCCAGCGTCTGTGCGAAGGCGATGTTCTGCAACTCTACATCAACGACGAGTTTTTTGAACAGCCCCGTGAGGACAATCTCTTTTTAACGCTCTTTCAACCCAAGTTGGATATTCTGTACGAGGATGAGAATCTGCTCTTGTTGGATAAGCGTCCTGGTTTGGTCGTCCATGCGGACGAAACCGAGAAAGTCAACACTCTCATCAACCATGTACAGGCGTATCTGTACCAAAAGCGCGAATGGAATCCCCGTTGGGAGAATGCGTTCACCCCTGCACTGTGCAACCGCATCGACCGCAACACAGGCGGTATCGTCATCGCCGCCAAGAATGCAGAAACTCTGCGAATTATCAATGATAAAATCCGCGACCGCGAGATTACGAAGAAATACCTGCTCATTACGCTCGGACAGGTCAAACCCGCCGAGGGTAAAATCGAGTGTTTTCTCCGCAAGGACGAGGCGAAAAAACTGGTCAGCGTCTACCATCACCCCATCCCCGATGGCAAAAGTGCCGTGACACTGTACCGCACTTTACAGAACAAGGGCGAGTTGAGTTTGGTCGAGGCGGAGTTACTCACAGGGCGCACCCATCAAATTCGCGCCTCCTTTGCCGACTTGGGACATCCGCTCTTAGGCGATGGCAAATACGGACGCGGCGATGTCAACCGTCGCTACGGCGAAACCCGTCAAGCACTCTACAGCTACTATCTCTCCTTCGACTTCACCACTCCATCGGGTCTATTGGACTATCTGCAAGGCAAATCTTTCCAAGTAGAAACCGTCCCATTCGTCAAAAAATATTTCTAAAAGCGCAAGGGAGCGTTGTCCTCGTTGGCAACGCTCCCCTTTTTCATTAAAACGGTGCAGAGAAGGTATAGCGTGTCACATAACCGCTGTCATTTCCTGCAATAATGCGTGTCGAGCCATCGCTCTGCTCGTTGATTTCGAGGATGGGAAAGCGCGCATTGGTGCGTACATAGCTCTCTGGGCTCTCCGCCTCGACTTCGATAATCTCCTTGCGCGCATAGGTTTCTCCGCCGCAGGGATTGATTTCCTCAATAATGACTTCGTATTCGTTCATATCCGTCACTCCGATGGATGCTGCCTTGTGTTAGGGCACCAGAACATCGGTGAGGTCAACACTCTTACCGTCGTTCCACAGTCTTTCGAGGGCATAGAACTCTCTGGCCTCGTCGTTGAACACATGGACGACCACACAGCCGTAGTCCAACAGCACCCAGATACCACCGCGATGTCCCTCACGGCGCAGGGGCTTCTCGCCGCCCTCGACCTCCAGCTTCTCCTCTACACAGTCACACAGGGCGTTAATCTGCGTGGTGCTACCACCTGTGCAGATAACAAAGTAGTCGGCCAAGCTGGTCAACTCCGTGACCTCCATCACTTTGATATTAGTACCCTTTTTGCTATCCAGTGCCTTTGCCGCAAGCAGTGCTAATTCTTTTGGTGTCATACTCTCTTACCTCACTTTACTTATCTTCTGTTTCTTCGTATGTTGTGGGAATCGCTGTTATTCCACATCGTCCACTGTGTTACTTTCGTCGTCGCCACCGTTATCGGTAGTTCCCTCATCGCCTTCGTTGGGGACAGTCGGCTCCGTGGGAGGAATCGTCGGCTCCTCAATCACTGGCTCATCGCTAGGTTCGCCACCCGTTTCGCTGTTGTTGTCATCGGGTTCGCTCCCTGTTTCCCCATCATTATCGCCAGTTTGATTGCCCGTATTGTCGTCAGGCGTATCGCCATCATCGGGGTCGGTTTCCTCATCCGTATTACCACCGTTATCGGGGGGCGTGGTATCGTCGGGCGGTGTAGTATCATCATCGGGGTCGGTTTTTCCACCAATGGTCGTCCCACCGTTATCGGGGATGGTTGGCTCCTCGCCCTCTCCTTGGTTCTCCCCTGTGGTTCCGTTGTTCTCCTCACCAGTTCCCGTGTTTTCGTCGTTCGTATCCTTGTCCCCATCGTTGTTCTCTGGACGGCCATATACGACATTTCCATTTTCGTCGTAATACGCTTCCCCGCGCATCACAGCCATAACCTCATTGTGCTTGGTATCCTTCAGAACACCTGTCGAGGAGGCAATGTCACCGTTCTTCAAAATGCTCATCGCATCCAGCATCCCCGTGGTCACATTCTGCACATAGGGATTAAAGCTCTCATTCACGAGTTTCACAACCTGATTGGGATAGATGGTTACATACGATTGTGTCCGTCCCAGACTACGACAGTATGCCGAACCCCAGTAATCGCCTGGCAGTGTAGAGGTGTTGACATTTTCCACACTTAACATCGGGGCATTGTTCAGTCCCATAACATTGGCAGCAAACCACACAATGTTTTTCAGCTCTATGTCAGTCTGTATATTTTCCACGGCGAGGTCAATATACGCCTTAATCTTTCCCCAATGTTTCAAACTGATACACTCCTGAATCAGTGCCTTCATGAAATCCTGTTGCACCGCAATGCGTCCGATGTCGCTCTCGTCATAGCCACGGAAGCGCACCAACTGCATGGCCTTTTCACCGTCCAGCACTTGCAGCCCCTTCTTCAGATGGATATGCAAATCTTGATAGGGGTCGTCATAGTTCATATCTTGCGGAACATCAAACTCCACACCACCAATCAGGTCCACCAGTTCCACAAATACGCTCAGTTTGACCTTCACATAGTAGTCGGGCTTGAAGCCAACCAGTTTCTTGACGCGGTTGGCAAGGGCATTGATGCTATTTCCCGTACGGGAATAGACGGAGTTAATTTTCTTGAGGTCCCACGACTCGTTAATCATCGTGTCACGGGGGATACTCATAATGCTAATTTTCTGATTCACGGTGTCATAGGAGGCGACCATGATGGTATCGGTATTGCCATCATCCTTGTCCGTACCCACCAGCAGGAAGGTATACACGCCCTTTTTCCGCTCGCCGCCGACTTCTGGCATCTCGCCACCATAGCCATCATCGGGATACAGCTCATCGTCTGATGGGCCAGGCGGTACATCGCTACTTGCGCCTTCATTGTTGGGCGGTGTGTTCTGATTTTGGCTTTGTCCACCTTGATTGGGTGTGTTCTGCTCGGTCTGCTCCCCGTTATTGTTGACAGGTGGCAGTGGTGCATTACCCATCCATGCTTTGAACCCGACCACACCGCACACACTCAGCACCAGAATACTGCACAACACCGCGACGAGGACTTTTCCTTTTTTGGAATGAAAGAACCAATTGGTATCGAGAAAGAAATTTTCTACTCTTTCCCCAAAGGAAAGCTTTTCATTGGCAAACGGGTCATCGACTACGCCCTGCGGTCTTGTGGGTTGCTTCTGATGCAAGTTGGTCGGCTCATGTTCTGGGCGTGAAGATTCTCGTTTTCCCTTATACTGACCCATATCTATCTTCCTTTCGGGTAAATTTTATCATGCGAATCATTCATTCGCTCCTTGGTTTTGTTCTCTCAAAAAATCTCTAGCGCGTACACTATTGGGATGTACTACGCCTCCCTTTCTCTCCAAATTCTCCACTGCCATCGTGAAACTCTGTAACATGGCGGCATCCAGATTTTCCATCGCCAGAGCGCGAAGCTCGGTCAGACCGTCAAAGGAGCGTGTCAGCTCGATGTAGTCTGCCAGATAGATAATCTTTTGCAGGGTTGTCATGTCTGCTTTTCCCGTGGTATGGAACTGTATCGCCTCCCGTACTGCATTGCTGACCCCGAACATCTGCGCGGCGAGTGCCGCGCCAGTCTTTGCGTGCAGGAGGTTTTCCTCCTGCTGTTCGATAGCATCCAGCTCTATACCATTTAGACGACAAAAATCGTCATGTTGTTCCCTAGAAAATAATTTTGTGCAGTCGTGGAGCAACGCGGCACGGCGCGCCTCCTCCTCGTCCACACCCCAACGCACCGCCAAACGCACCGCCATCTCCTCCGTGCCCAACACATGTGGGACACGCGACGGTTTCAGCAAACTGCAAGCCACACAGCGCAATTGGTGCAAGTCAAGTTGTTTCAAATCACACGCCGTCCCATACAGCTTCTCGCGCAGGATGTATCCGTACACCGCAGGGTGCAGAAACTCTGCACCACCGCCCACTTGCAGACGCTCCCGCAGTTCTGTCGAGGAAATCTCCACAATTTTCGGCAATACTAGTGTAATCACATTCGCGCCCAGTGTACGGTGCAAATACTCCCGCTGTACGGCAAACAGTTCTTCAGTATCCGCTTCACTGCGTCCAAACGCACAAATCGTACACAGCGCGGCAATTTCTTCTGGCTTGTACCACTTGTGAAAGGTGAGGAACATATCCGTCCCCATGAAAAAATACAGTTCATCCTGTGGATGCCATGCGCGCAATTCGCGCAAAGTATCCAAGGTATAGCTTTTCCCTGTACGACACAGTTCAATATCCAATGCTTTGACATTTTTCCCAATGGCACCAGCGGCAAGTTGGGTCATCTGCAACCGATGCTCCGCCTCTGGGGTATTCTCCGCAAGTGTCTTATGCGGTGGCATCCCAGCAGGAATCAAATACAGGAGGTCGAGCTGTAAATACTCTACGGCAAATTTCGCCGCCGCCATATGTCCCTTGTGAATGGGATTAAAGGTTCCGCCGTAAACACCGATTTTCACCGCTATCTCCCCCTGTCTGCGTATGCGCCATTACTTTTTCTTCTTGGTATCCTTGCTCAGTTCAATCTTGCGCTTGCTCAAATCGGGCTGGAATTTGAACAGGACAAACTTGGTACCGATAACCTGTACCTGCTCACTGTGGGTGGCACGGCTCAATTCCTCACAAGCCTCGCGTGCAGTCAGCATGGAGTTCTCCAACACACGGCACTTGATAATCTCTCTTGCGAGCAAGGCATCGTTCGCCTGCTTAATCAAATTTTCGGTAATGCCATCCTTACCAATGTGGACAATCGTATCAATGCTATTTGCAATACCGCGCAGTTCTGCGCGCTGTTTACTGGTCAATGCCATAGTTTTATCGTTCCTTTCTTATTTACGCTTTCTCTCCGAGATACTCTCTCAGCTTCACATCAAAGATTGCCAGAGCCTTTCCTCTGTGGGATACCATCGCCTTTTCCTCTGGGGTCAGCTGGGCATAGGTCTTCCGCAGTTCAGGCAGGAAAAACACGGGGTCATAGCCAAATCCACCGTCCCCCTGTGGGGCATAGGCAATTGTACCGGGGCAGATGCCTTCCGCCTCCAGCGTATCACCATTGGGGAAAATACAGGCGATCGCACTGGTAAAGTGCGCGGCGCGACTGCCAATCCCCTGCATATTTTTGAGCAACAACTGGTACCGCTGGATATCGTCCAGTCCCTCACCACCGTATCGTGCGGAGTAGATACCGGGCGCACCGCCAAGTGCATCTACACACACACCAGAGTCGTCAGCGATAGCAGGCAGGCCACTCGCCTCCATCACAGCCTTCGCCTTCAACATCGCATTCTCTGCAAAGGTCGTGCCTGTTTCTTCGACATCAATCTTCAGTCCCATATCGCTCTGCAACACGACTTCCACGCCGTGCTTTTCAAGAATGGACTGCATTTCCACCAATTTATGGCGGTTCTGCGAAGCAAGTATAAATTTCATCGAACTTTTCCCTCGTTCTCTCTCATTTTATCGAGGCGGTGATTGCGTAAGGTGATGAGGAGGTCACAGCTCACCATCAAAATATCCAACACATACACTGCCGCCACATAGGTCACATTTCCACTGACAAACTTTCCTGCCAGACCCATCAGATAGCCCACAATCACGATGATTTGAAACAGCATACTTTTGCCTTTCGCCGTCCGTGCGCGCAAGGACTTCGCGATATTAAACGGCCACGAAAGACCAAAGCAGATCAGCATTCCGATTTCAAAAATCTGTGCCATACGCCCGCCTCATCAAATCAACGCACGCACATACTCTTTTGCGTCAAACACCTGCATATCCCCGATATCTTCGCCCAGACCGACGAACTTCACAGGCACCTGCAACTCCTGTGCAATCGCAACGACAATACCACCCTTCGCAGTACCGTCCAATTTTGTCAGGACAATACCTGTGCAACCAGCAAACTCACGGAACTGCTTCGCCTGAATCAAGCCATTCTGTCCCGTAGTCGCATCCAGCACCAACAGCGTTTCCAATGCCGCGTTGGGCAATTCGCGGTCAATAATACGGCGCATCTTATTCAATTCCTGCATCAAATTTGCCTTATTATGCAGACGACCTGCCGTATCGCAGATAATCACATCCACACCACGCGCTTTGGCAGCTTGGATCGCGTCAAACAGCACCGCACTAGGGTCTGCGCCCTCTTTCTGGCGGACAATCTCACACTTGGAACGGTTCGCCCAAATTTCCAACTGGTCGGCGGCGGCGGCGCGGAAAGTATCACCTGCACACAACAGGACACGCTTTCCCTCCTGACGCAGACGGTTTGCCATCTTGCCGATAGAAGTAGTCTTGCCCACACCATTGACACCAATCACCAAAATCACAGAGGGTTTTGTTGACAAATTCAATTCTTGGTCGTGCATGGTCAACTTCTCCGCGAGGATTTCGCGCAGGCACTCCTTCACTGGCTCCTGTCCAGAGATTTTGTCTTCAATCATCCGCTGACGCAGTTCTTCGACCGCCTGTGCAGAAGTTGTCATACCGACATCCGCCAAAATCAGCATCTCCTCAAGGTCCTCAAAAAATGCCTCGTCTGCTTCGCTAATCGCGGAGCCAAACACATTACCAAGATAGATTTTTTTCAGTTTTTCCCAAAAGCCCATTATCGTTTCCTTTCCAGCTGTTACGACAACTGTAATTCTTTTTCCATATCGTTCAGATTCAATTGCAGAATCTTGCTAACGCCTTTTTCCTGCATGGTCACGCCGTACAGGACATCCGCCTCCTCCATCGTGCCACGGCGGTGGGTAATCACCACAAACTGTGTCTTGCCTGCAATGGTCCGCATATAGTTTGCGTAGCGAACGACATTCGCCTCATCCAGAGCCGCTTCAATCTCATCCATCACGCAGAACGGTGTGGGATGCACTTTCAAAATCGCAAAATACAGGGCAATCGCCACAAACGCTTTTTCTCCACCAGAGAGGAGCGTCAGTGTTTTCAGCGTTTTTCCAGGTGGCTGTACCTTAATCTCAATGCCACAGTCCAGAATATTCTTTGGGTCCTCCAGTTCCAGTGCGGCATGCCCACCGCCGAACAAATCCACAAAAGTTTTCTGGAACGCTGTTTGGATGGCGGTAAACTGCTCTGCGAAGATAGCGGTCATCTCCTTGGTCAGTCCGTTGATGATGGTCAACAGGTCGCCCTTCGCCTGTTCCACATCGTCGCGCTGTTCACTCAGATAAGTATATCTGCTATTCACGCGTTCAAATTCCTCTACTGCACCCACATTCACATGGCCCAACGCACCAATCTCTCGTTTCAGTTCTGCAATACGGCGGTTCGCCTTGGCGAGAGAACCAAGTGCAATTCGCTGTTCTGCCGCCGCACTATGGCTCAGTTCATAGCTTTCCCACAGTTTTTCGAGAAGCTGTCGCTCCTCCCACTGTCCCGCTGTCATTTTATTTTCGAGTGAATCCAGTGCTTGTCTGGTCAGCTGCACGGAGTCATTACAGGCGCGCAACCGTTGATTCATCATCTGACGCTCCTGCTCCAGTCGCGCCTTCGCTTCACGCAGGGACAAAAGGTTCTGTTCCCCCTGTTCGCTCTGGCGGTGCAACTGCGCCATCTGTTCCCTACTGTGTGCTATCTCCGCTTCTGCACTGGCAATCACCGCTTGGTACTCTTCCAACCGCTTCTGACGCGCTGTGCGGTCCAATTCCATGTCACCGCGCACCTGTCGCAAGTCTGCGACTGCCTGTTCCGTAGTCTGTCGTTCTGCGCGCAACGAGGCAATTTTCTCGCGACATCCTGCCAGCGATTCGCTCAATTTCTGGGAGCGTTCCAGCAGGTCGGACTGTCCGACCAGTTTCTTCTCCATCTGTGCCCGAAGCGCGATGGACAATTGCTCTTTTTCACTAATTTCGCGCGCAATTTCCGCTTTTGCCGTGCGCCGTTCCTGTAATCGACCAGCAAGGGACTGCTGTTCCTGTTCCAGTGTTTCCACCGCCGCCGACAGACTATCCACCAACGTGCGGTGTCGATTCACTTCACCCTGTTGGCGCAAAACGGCATCCTCCGCCGAACGACGCTGGCTCTCCGTCACTTCCATCTCATACTGGGCGGCCTGATTATCACGGGATACATCTTCCCACTCTTTATAGGCTACGGTATACTTCTCTTGCAGTACCCCGTACTGTTTCTGTAAGCTCTCCAACTCCGTGGCACGGGACAAAATGCCTGCCGACTGGGACACACTACCGCCCGTCATAGAGCCACCGCGGTTTATCACCTGACCATCCAGTGTCACAATCCGAAACCGATGCTGATGGTTGCGCGCCATGGCGATAGCACAGTCCATATCCTCCACGACAACCGTTCGTCCCAGCAGGTCGCGGAAAATCGCGGCATATTTCTCATCATATCCAGCCAACTGGGACGCAATGCCGACAAAGCCCTGCTCCTGTTCCAAGTCTTTTTCTTTCAGTTCCTGTCCCTGTATCGCACACAGTGGCAGGAATGTGGCGCGACCACCCTCACGCTGTTTCAGGAGGTGGATGGCACTTTTTGCATCCTCCTCCCTATCCACTACAATACTCTGCATCCCTGCGCCCAAGGCAATCTCAATCGCCACAGCACAGCGTTTCTCCACACGCACCAAACTTGCTACAGGGCCGTGGACACCGCGCAGAACTTTATTCTGTGCAGCCTGCATCACCACGCGCACCGACTGATGAAAGCCAGCATACTCTTTTTCCATCTCACGCAGCAGGTCAATCCGCGAGCGCGTGGTATTCTGTTCCATCACGAGTGCATCGACCGCTTCACGGCAAGTTTTTTCGCGCTTTTTACGGCCCTCCAGACGCAGGCGATATCCCTGCATCCGATTCCCTGCGGCATTCGCTTCCTCTTGTGCTTCTTCCAACGCGCGTTTCGCGACAAGCTCCTCCTGCTTGGCGTGTGCCAACCGCTCATTCGCTAAGGCAATATCGCGGACAATCGTTCCCTCGCGCTCCGTCATTTGCTCAATACCAGCCACCACGGCGGACAATCTGCTATGTGCATCTGCGGTGGCGGCCGTCGCGCGCATTTCCTGTGCGCGCAATGCGTCCACTTCCTGTGCGACACTGCCTGCGCTCTGAGTCGCGGTTCGCGCCTGCTCCAACAACTGTGCCATTTCCTGTTGCATCAGCAATATCCGGCGGTCAATTTCTACCACGCGCCGTTGCTGTTCTGCAATCTGTT
>JAZRID010000298.1:0-10015 GCA_045645125.1 Oscillospiraceae bacterium
CCTGAAAATCGCGCTCCCAAGGATGTCTGCCCCAGCCTCTATGTGGGGGAAAGTACCATGCGTAGAGCAAAAAACTGGGGAACATGATATGGAAGGTAATCGGCATCATCCAAAATATACTGATTGTTTCAGAAGAAGCAATAACATGAGCATCTGAAAACGCAATCAGATAGCGAAGATACACATTCAGAAAAAAAGGGGAAAAGGTAACGAAAATAAGGACGAGGAAGAAAAAACAGCGCAAAAACAGGTGAACAATGGTCACCAAAAAATTTTGTATCCTGTACTTACGCATGGGGTTCTAACTTCTCCGCGTCGCTGACTTTTCTCAGCATTTTAATGATAATCGGCACGGCGAGAACCAGTGTCAGAACATCGGCGACCGCCTGTGCGGAGGCGACACCGTACGCGCCCATCAGGTATGCCATCGGGTACAGGATGGGGATAAAGCAACTACCTTGTCGTGCGGTGGCGAGGATAAATGCGCCACGCGCATTGCCCAGACCTACGCAGAACATATTGACCACCGCCACCCATGCGTGGACAGGCAGTGCCAGACATTGCAGACGAATCGACAGCGCACCAATCTCCTGCATCTGGGGGTCAGTGCCAGCAAAAGCGGTAATAATCGGGTTGGCGAAGATAGCGGTAATGAGTGCCATGACACCTGCGCCGACCAAGGCGACGATGGCGGAGAAGCGATAGCTCTCGCGCACGCGGTCATAGCGTTTTGCGCCCCAGTTAAAGCCAGCAACTGGCTGAAAACCACTACCGAAACCGAGGATAATGCTGAACGGGAACATCATAATCTTGGTGGTGACACCGATACCAGCGAGGACGGAGTCGGAGATATTGCCAGCGAGGTCGTTGAGCATGATACCAGCGACCACGGCGAGCAGAGAACGGAACATCGAGGACGAGCCGACACTGATAATCTGCATCAAGATATTCGCTGTGGGACGGCAGTTGCGGATAGACAGGTGCAACAGGCTTCTCTTGGTGATATAGGGGAAAATCAGAATAGCGAAGCTGACCACCTTAGAGATGGCGGTTGCGAGAGATGCACCGGAAACACCCATGTCCAATCCAAAGATGAAAATGGGATCAAGGACACAGTTGAGAATACCGCCGAATCCCATGCCAATCATGGAGAGTGTCGCACTGCCTTCACTGCGTAGACACTGGTTCATCACGAAACTGGAGGCCATAAACGGTGCGGCGAGGAGAACATAGGTCGCATATTCGATGGCATACTGTTCACAGGTAGGGGTTGCGCCCAACAGGCGCACCATCGGGGTCATAAAGGTAATACCGATGAGTGTCAGGGCCAGTCCCAGACCAAACGCAATAAAGAACGCGGAGGACAGGACGGTGCTTGCCTTTTTGTCTTTCCCCTCGCCCAACAAACGGGCAATATAGCTGTTCGCACCGATGGCCAACAACGAACCTGCCATCATAATCAACTGGTCGAGGGAAGAATTGACGCTGACCGCGGCGGTGGCCTCCGTGCCGATGGAGGCTACGAAGTAGGTATCCGCCAGAGAGTAGATGGAGTTGATGAGGAAAGCGACGATAGTAGGGATTGCCATTTTTGGAATTACGCGCGAAATCGGGTCGTTGAGCATCATCTGTGCGCGCTGTTGCTGACGCTCGGCATTTTTTGCGTTCATAACTTTCTCCTTTTGTCGAAAATAGTCATATAGTATTACTATACCACTTCAAGAAACAGTTCGCAAGATACTTTGTATGCTAAACTTTAGTCGTTCTATTGACGCAAATCGAAACCATGGTATAATGGAAACAAACTTTTTGGCATAGTATCAACAAGGAGAATAAAACGATGAAAAAGATGAAACGGATGATTTCTCTGTTGCTGGCACTGGCGATGACGATGGTTCTGGTCGCCTGTGGTGGTAGCAACGAGGACAGTGACGAGAACGACATTGCCGCCCTCGCCGGTGCGTATGACATTACCATGTGGGTTCCTGAGGGAAATGGCGTGGTGGAACTGACGCAACAGCAGATTGATGCTTTTGAGGAGGCATACCCAGGTATCGTGATTAACGCAACGGTTGAGGAGGTTCCTGAGGACTATGTCGAGTATAAGATACTCAGTAAGGTGGTCTATTCGCCCGATATCTTCTGCTTCACACAGAACCAGTTAGACCGTCTGGTGCAGGCCGCCACACTCTCTGCTCCCGATAAGACCGCCGCTGAAACCATTCGGAACAGCAATGATACCAGTGCGGTCGCCGCCGCTTCCGTGGGGGGGCGTCTGTACGCATACCCCTTGACCAGTCACGACGGCTACTATATGTACTATGACACCCGTGTTATCTCCGAGGACGATGCGGAGAGTGTGGAGGCTATCTTGAAAGCCTGTGAAGCCAAGGGAAAGAAGTTCCGTATTGCCTTAGACAACGCATGGTACATCTCCTCTTTCTTCTTCGGAACTGGTTGCCACAGCAACTGGGTATTGAACGAGGACGGCGCATTTATCGATATTGACGACGATTTCCATTCTGAGGCTGGCTTACTTGCCATGCAGGGGATGCAACAGTTGATGCAGTCCCGTGCCTACGATAGCAATGTGGATACTTTCGATAACGCTGGTGTTGTCGTTACGGGTCTTTGGAACCACGATGCCGCCGTCGCACACTTTGGTGCTTATTTGGGGGCAACCGACCTGCCTTCGTTCGAGGTCGATGGGCAATCCTATCATCTGGGTTCTTTCACTAGTAACCGCTTATTGGGTGTCAAACCCCAGTCCGATACCAAAAAATCCGCAGTGCTGTCCCTGTTGGCACAGTATCTGACGGGCGAGGACTGTCAGCAACAGCGGTATGAGAAATTCCAGTGGCTTCCCTCCAACAAGAATGCACAGGCCTCCGATGCGGTGCAGTCCCATGTCGGGATGGTGGCCCTCGCCAAGCAGAGTGCCTTCGGTGTACCGCAGGGACAGATTCATGCTGATTGGTGGAATATCGCCAAGGATTTGGGCGCAACGGCAAAAAACACTACGGATGTAGACACTTTGACAGTCGCACTGGAGAACTATGCGACCGCACTCGACACCCTATTTCAGGTAGCAGACGAGCAGGAAAACGAATCCGTACCCCCTGTGGACAACACCGACGACGAGGAGAATACCGCAGATGCAACCTCTCTGTCGGTGGCGTGGGAGATGACTGGCTTCGTCGTGAAGAAAGATGGAACACTGGTCGACACTTTCCCCATGGCAGTCAATGGTAGCATCTTGCAGGAACTGGAGGAGAGCTATCTGCGGTTAAATATTGCCCTGCCCAATCAGTTCCGCTATCAGTTCGCAACCGTTGATGACGGGACGGGTGATATCTGTATGCAGGATTACAGAGCGCAGTGGCCCAACGATTTTGTCACCAATTCCTATACTTACGATAAAATTCTCAATGACTTGGCATTTGCATCCTGGGCAGTCAATACGGACAAGGAATACTTCATCGCCTATTGGGACGATGCCTTCGGTCAGTATCTCGTGGCCACAACCAATCCCGATGTAACCCCTGCGGATATTATGGCACATTTTGAACACTTTGTAGAATGTTACTAATCTTCAGGAACGGGCGTGAAAAGGAGAAACTACGATAATGGCTTGGTATGATGAAGCGGTCTTTTATCACATTTATCCACTAAGGTTGACGGGAGCCCCCAAGCAAAATTCCTATGGAGAACCAGTCAAACGGCTCAACACCATCCTGCCTTGGCTTCCCCATATCAAACAACTGGGTTGTACGGCACTCTATATCGGCCCACTCTTTGAATCGGTGGGACACGGCTATGAAACGACCGATTACAAGAAGCTCGACAGCCGACTGGGGACCAATGCGGATTTGATTCACTTGGTAGCGGAATGTCATCAACAGGGACTTCGGGTCATTTTGGACGGTGTATTTAACCACACAGGGCGAGATTTCTTCGCTTTTCAGGATATCAAACGCAATCGGGAGAACTCCGTATATCGTGACTGGTATTGTGGGGTAAATTTCGGGGGGAATACTGCCTACAACGACGGTTTTTCCTATGAAAACTGGGGTGGGTATGACCTGCTCGCAAAGCTCAATCAACACAATCCAGCGGTCAGAACTTATATCTGTGATGTCATCCGTTTTTGGGTGCGTGAATTTGACATTGACGGGATTCGCTTGGATGCCGCAGATGTGATGGATTTGGGGTATCTACAGGAGTTGCGCCGCACGGCGAACGAGGTGAAAGCGGACTTCTGGCTGATGGGCGAGGTTATCCACGGAAATTACTCCCATTGGGTCAACGACCATACGCTCCATTCCGTCACAAATTATATGTTGCACAAGGCACTCTACTCCAGCCACAACGACCATAATTACTTTGAAGTCGCACACACTATCAAGTATCTTACCGATTTAGTGGGCGACTGTCGCAAGTTGTACACCTTTGTGGATAACCACGATGTTGCGCGTATTGCGACCAAACTGCGAAATAAAGCGCATCTGGTACCACTGTACATCATGCTCTATACCCTGCCTGGGATTCCATCCCTCTATTATGGCTCAGAGTTTGCCATTGAGGGACAAAAAGAACGACACAGTGATGATTCTCTGCGCCCTGCGCTACAAATCGCAGACTATGAGAACGCCGTAGAGAAAAATCCGTGCACCGCCCTCCTCGCAGCACTGGGCAAAATCCGCCAAAATACCACTGCCCTCCGTCTGGGTGCGTACCGTGAGTTACTGCTCAGTACCGAACAGTTCGCTTACGCACGGGAATGGGAGGGGCAGACGCTCATCGTAACGGTCAACAACAGCGACCACGATGTTACCCTGCATCTCCCAAACAGTAGCGGTGCCTACCGTGGCGCGTTACACGGCGAGCAGATTGTTGCAACGGATGGACAGCTCTGCGCGACCATTCGTGCCAACTCTGGTGAGATTTGGTTGCCAACGGAGCTATGTAGCGAGGAATTTGTACTGCACAAGATGGTGGAGATTCCACCAAGCGCACCGACTGTCCCTGTGGATGCCACCGCGCCCGTGGAGAGGGACGCATCAGTTTCGGTGCCTGCCAATAAGACCTATGAGGAGATGTCTGTGGCAGAATTACAGGCGGTGATTCTGTCGTGTATGGCGCAGAATGGTGCGGTTACGGAGTATATGCGAAACACGGTGTACGAAAATACCCACCACGGTTCTCTGGTGAATTGGGCGAGAAGTTTTCGATAATACGCTTGGATAGGAGAAAAGGGAGTGTTACGACAACGGTAGCACTCCCTTTTGGTATTACGATTCTTTGGGCAGATAGGCGGTCGGGTCAATCAATTCGCCGTTTTTAGTGACGGAGAAGTGCAGATGTGCGCCCAGTGCGGCCTCCTGCAAGGAGGTATTTCCCACAGTGCCAATGACATCGCCTGCGTTCACCGTGTCCCCTACGGCAACAAAGGTTTCGGGGTGCAAACTGGCATAGGTGGTGACATATCCGTTGGCGTGTTCAATGCGAATGTTCACGCCCAGACGGTCATCTTCGCCCACGGCAATCACGGTGCCAGACGCGGCGGCAACCACCTGTGTGCCTGCCTCGGCACTGATATCGATGCCGTCATGGGTGCGCCAGTCGTCCAATGTGGCATCATACATCAGCTTGTCCGCGGAGAATACAGACACCGTATCCCCCAGAAGCGGTGCAACAATACGCTCCACCACAGGGGCAGGGGGCGTTTCTGTCACAGGGGGTGTGGTATCTGGTACGCTAATTTCACCCGAAACAGGCACTTCCTGCTCGTTGGGGGTGAGGTCTGGTTCCTCCTCCGTGGGGGTCGTTTTTTCTACCGACTGTGGTACGACCACGGGCTCTTGGGAAACGACCTCTTGCGTATCGGTATCGGGTTCCGTATCAGTTCCGTTCGTAGCAATATTGCCGTCCTCTTGGCTGATATTCTGGTTGGGGTCGATGGTATTTGGTTCGTTGTTGGGGGCTCCGTTCGTCAGTAGGGCATAATAGCCAACCACTCCGACTGCGACTACGCAGACGAGCAGGGCTATGTAAAAGCCCATGCCGTCAAAGTGGGAGGCCGCCTGTCGCTTGCCTCTTTTGTCCATGCTTCTCGTCCTTTCATCCTTCATTAGAAGTGAAAAACCACCTCTGACTGCATTGTGTGCAATCAAAGGTGGTTTTATACAGAAAAGAGAGATTACTTCGCCTGGGTTTCGCAGTACAGGCAGCGGTAGACGCGCTTCTCGCGGTCGGTCAGCTTAAACACCTGCTGCAACTCCTGCTCGATGGAGGTGATGCAGCGGGGGTTCTTGCAGTGGATGACATCGGTGATGGTCCCGGGCAGCTTCAGCTGGCGTTTCTCAACAGACTCACCGTCACGAATGATGTTGACGGTGATGTTGGGGTCGACATAACCTACCAGATCCCAGTCTACCTCCATCACGCCTTCGATTTTGATGATGTCCTTGCGGCCGAACTTGGAGGAAACGACATTCTGCAACAGAGCAACGGCGCAGTCACGCTCGCCCAGCTTCAGGATGTTGTACAGTTCCATGCCCTTACCGGCGGTGATGTGGTCGATAACAATACCATTCTTGATGGAATCAATAATCATTTCTGCTACCTCTTTCATTACGCAATCTCCAACAGTTTCAAAATGAGTGCCATACGGATGTATCTGCCGTAGCGAGCCTGACGGAAGTAGGCGGCGCGGGGGTCCTTGTCCACAGCGACGGAAATCTCATTGACACGGGGCAGGGGGTGCATGATGGTCAGGTCTTCCTTGGCATCGCGCAGCTTCTCGGGGGTCAGGATGTAACTGTCTTTCAGACGCAGGTAATCTTCCTCGTTGAAGAAACGCTCCTTCTGCACACGGGTCATGTACAGAATATCCAGTTCAGGCATAGCGGCCTCGAGGTCGGTGGTTTCCACATAGCGCATGCCGTTCTTCTCAATCACCTCGGTCTTGACATGCTCGGGCAGGCGCAGTTCCTCGGGGGAGATGGCGACAATCTTGATGCCCTCATAACGGCTCATCGCACTGATGAGGGAGTGAACGGTACGGCCAAACTTCAAGTCACCACACACACCGACGGTCAGGTTGTTGAAGCGACCCTTCTCGTGGTGGATGGTCAGCAGGTCGGTGAGGGTCTGGGTGGGGTGGTTGTGGCCACCGTCACCAGCGTTGATAATGGGAATCTGGGTGTTCATGGAGGCGACCAGCGGTGCGCCTTCCTTGGGGTGGCGCATAGCGATGATGTCGGCGTAGCAGTTGACGGTCTGGATAGTATCGGCTACGCTCTCGCCCTTGGCGGCGGAGGAACTGCTGGCCTCGGAGAAGCCGAGCACCTGACCACCCAAGCTCAACATAGCGGACTCAAAGCTCAGACGGGTACGGGTAGAGGGCTCGAAGAACAGGGTAGCGAGGATTTTACCGTCGCACTTGTGGGCGTACTTAGCAGGGTTCTTGATAATGTCGGAGCCGACAGCGACCATCTCATCAATTTCTTGAGTGGTCAGCTCCAGAATGTCAATCAGGCTTCTCATATTACTTGGTTCCTCCAATCCAGCTCTCGTCAGAGGGGTTATTGCGGAAAGCAATCAGCTTGGCAATATCCTCGTTCTTAATATAGTTCTCGTCAGCAGCGACCTGTGCAATCACATCGAAGTTGGTCAGGCTGACATTCTTCACATTAGCCTCGGCCAGACGGTCCAGACCCTTCTTCATGCCGTAGGTGAAGATGCTGACGATACCGAGAACCTCAGCACCAGCTTCACGCAGGACATTCACGACCTCGATACAGCTACCGCCTGTGGAAATCAAATCCTCGACGACGACAACTTTCTGTCCCTTCTCCAACTTGCCCTCAATCTGGTTCTGGCGGCCGTGGTCCTTGTTGCCAGAACGGACATAGCCCATCGGCAGACCCATGATGTGGCCAACGATAGCGGCGTGGGCGATACCAGCGGTGGAAGTACCCATCAGTACTTCAACATCGGGGTACTCGCGGCGAATGACTTCTGCGAGGGAGTTTTCCACATCGTTACGCACATTGACGCTGGTGAGGGTCAGGCGGTTGTCGCAGTAGACGGGGCTCTTGATACCGCTTGCCCAAGTAAAGGGCTCCTCGGGGCGGAAGAAGACCGCCTTGATGGAGAGCAAATCCTTTGCAATCAGATTCTGAATCTTGTCCATTGGTATATTCTCCTTTATCTATTTTTTAGTTCAATAAAAATTCACGCAGTTGTGCCATATCTTCTACGATATAATCGGCACCGTAGGCCTCGTGTTCCGCACGGTCGCCGTAGCCAAATAGCACGCCCACGCAGGGCAGTCCTGCCTTGTGTGCGCCCTCGACATCGTGCAGACGGTCGCCCACCATCAACACACCGCTTCTATCGGAAATCCCTAGGCGGTGCAACGCGTCCTCGATGACATCCACCTTGCCGTGACCCTTGGGGGCATCCATCGGCGCACCGCAGATGAGGTCAAAGTATTGGGCAAGGTCGAAGTGGTGGAGAATCTTGCAGGCAAATTCCTCTGGTTTAGAGGTGGCGAGGCTGATACGCTTCCCTGCTCGTTTCAAGTCGGACAGCAGTTCTGCGATACCCGCATAGGGAACATTCTCTGCCCATCCTGTGACGCGGAATCGCTCGCGGTACTTGTCCACTGCCAGCTTGCTGTCCGCCTCATTCAGCCCATAAAATCCACTAAACGAGTCAACAAGTGGTGGGCCGATGAAGTTGGTCAGCGTATCGAGGTCTGCCACTTCGATACCAAAATGTTGCAGGGCATACGCGACACATTTGGTAATCCCCTCTTTCGGGTCTGTTACCGTGCCATCGAGGTCAAATAAAATTGTGTGAAAATTCATGGTTTACGCGCGTATCAACCGACAAACTCGGTGACACAACGGCGGTAGGCGGCAACGGGGTCTTCTGCCTGTGTGATGGGACGGCCCACCACGATATAGTCCGAACCAATCTCCTTGGCTCTGGCGGGGGTGGTTACGCGCACTTGGTCGCCCACATCGCCGTCTGCGAAGCGGACACCGGGAGTAACGGTCACGAAGTCCGCACCGCACTTCTCATGCACCTTGCCTGCCTCCAGAGGGGAGCAGACGACACCGGCCAGACCAGCTTGGGCGGCACACTTGGCGTAGTGCATCACAACATCATCCAAATTTTCACGAATCAGCAGGTCGGCCTCCATGCGCTCCTGCGAGGTGGAGGTCAGCTGTGTCACGGCAATCAGCAGGGGGCGCGTGCCGTCGGGACGGGTCAGACCCTCCAGTGCGGCCTCCATCATGGCCTTGGTACCAGCGGCGTGGAGGTTGGTCATGTCAACATCCAGCTCGCGCAGAACGCTCATCGCCTTCTTGACGGTGTTGGGAATATCGTGGAGCTTGAGGTCGAGGAAAATCTTGTGTCCACGCGCCTTAATCTCGCGCACAATGGCAGGACCTTCGGCGTAGTACAGCTCCATGCCGATTTTTACGAACGGCTTTTCTTCGGTGAAACGGTCGAGAAATGCAAGGGTTTTCTCCTTGCTGTCGAAATCCAATGCAATAATGACATCCTTACCCATTACTTTGCTCCTCCTATAATCTCTTTCAAATCCTGAATACCGTACTTTTGCATGACGGTGGGCAGGTCGTTGATAATATCACGGCAGATAAACGGGTCGACCAGGTTGGCCGCACCGATTTCTACGGCAGTCGCGCCAGCGAGCATCATTTCGATGACATCTTCGGCGGAACTGACACCGCCCATACCGATGACCGGTACTTTGACGGCGTTGGCGACCTGATAGACCATGCGAACCGCCACAGGGAAGATAGCACTGCCAGAGAAGCCACCCATCTTGTTGGCGATAATCGGTTTGCGTGTCTTAAGGTTGATACGCATACCGAGCAGGGTGTTAATCAGCGTCAGGCCATCGGCACCTGCATCCTCGCAAGCGCGCGCAATGGCAACAATATCGGTCACATTGGGCGAGAGTTTGATGAACACC
>JAZRID010000299.1:0-3311 GCA_045645125.1 Oscillospiraceae bacterium
CCAGCCAAGCATATGGCAGTGGCGCACATCTGATGTTGGTAAACGCTAGAAGTGACGATTATGTTGCAGAACACGACAATTTGGAGCATCGTATATGCGACTATATCGACCCTCATAGTACCGTTGGACCACTTACGCCTCCAGATTCTGACCCTGCTTTATTGGATGCCACCATCTCTGGGCGAAGTACCGTTAGAATCGGTGGTAATCGACTGTATGCAACAAATATTCCTGCAAACGCTACTTGGTCGTTCGTTCCCGTAGTAGACGGTATCACGCTCACGGTTGAGGGCGTGAGTGCCAGATTGTCTGTCGATGCATTCGATGGACTGATCGGAACCGTTGTAACACTGACAGTGCGCGATGTTGCGAGCGAATATAATCCAGCTACTTTTGATGTGGAGGTGGTTTGCTGATGGCTGGCGTTTCCCATATCGATGAACTGGTGGATTACAACCAGCTCATTGTCAATAAAATTTTGAATTCCCAGGATGTCATGGCTCTAATTGCAAATGACCCCACCCTTAACCTTGACAGCGATGAGGCCGCTGAGTGGGAAGAACATGTTTTCGACCATGCGTGGATCGACGATACTGTGCAGGAGGCTGGTGCCTTCATCACGGTGGATGTCGATATTCCCAATTTGGCAAGCGGTGTCATTAAGGAGATGCGAGTATATGTGGAAGTGCTTGTGAGCAAGTCCTACATGAAGCTCTCCCCCTCTTTGTTCAAGGGCTGTAAAGGCAATCGCCGTGACAACATTGTTCGTCAGGTCGACAAGCTCATCAATGGCAGTTATGACTTTGGTATCGGCAAACTTGATCTCGTCAACATTCGTACCGTCACAACTGCCAATAAATTTGCAGGCAAGCTGTTGACTTACGAGGTTTTCGACTTCGCTCGCGACAGGAAGTTGGATGGTTATGGCAGATAAACACACTCTCATCTGTGGCATTCCTGCCAAAATTGGTGATATTTTGGTTCGGCAACCAACCTTGCATGAAATACTGCGTGTCGTCGGACATGACAGATACTCCAGTTTTCTTTATGTGATTGGGGTTTCCGTCGATCAGTTCATGGAAAGCATGGAAAAAGGCGGCGCGAAGGGAGTTGTTGACATTTACAAATTGTTGACAGACGAACAGCTGTCTCAAATGCACAGGCTCGACCTACTTTTGGCAGAGCCTTCTTGGAGAGGTATCCTGATGGATGCGCTCTCTTTTTTTATCTGCGATAGCTTAGATTTCGATTTACAGCACGGTGTTCTGTATGTCGTCACAGAGAATGGCCGCGTTATGATGGACGGCGACCTGTTTGACCGAGTTCGTGACTTTGTTTATCAGGCAGCACGACTAAAAAACAAAGAAGCTAAACCAGCAGGCTTTGTCAATAATGCTGCCAAGGCTGCCTATGAAAGACTGCAAGTTCTGAAGGCCGAACAGTCTGCAAGCATAAAAAAAGAATCCCAAAACGACCCCGACATGGAGCTTTGGAATCTGATCGGGGCTGTAGCCGCCCATTCAAGAGGCTACAACTTACTAAACATCTTTGAGCTGACCGTATATCAGCTGTACGACCAGTTTGAACGTATCAACAATCAAGAATATTTGGACGGCTACGCGTCCAAGTGGGCTGCCTGGGGCAAAGATCCGTTCGATTTTGGTGGCTGGTACAAGTCTAGCTCTAATAAATAAGACAAGGAGAAATGTAAATGGCTATTTCCGCTTTTACCCCTTTTGCCAACAGAGAGACTCTTGACCTCGTGTTCGTTGATTATGAAACCAAGAAGCCCGTGCTGAACTGGCCTCTGGCAAACACGACCGCCACCTCCGTTACCGGTGAAGTCGTTCACGCTCACGGTGGCGCAGGTTATGTTAAGAGAGTGCCCTTCTACGGCGAAAAGGGCGGTACTTTGACGATTGAGACCCAGATGCAGGCATTCGCTCTTTACTCCATTATGACTGGCGGTGAAATCACCAAGACTGCCAATTTTTTGGAGCGCGAGGAGATCACCTGCACTGTAGAGGGTGAGTTGCCCATTAAGGCTACTCCTCTGGGCGATGTCAATGTTTTCGCTGCAAATGATGATTGCGGCACCGCTTTGTCTGGCGTTTCCATCACTGGTAACACTGTGAAGGGTTCCAGCATCAACAAGAACAGCAAGTACATCGTGTACTACATCAAGGAGTTTACTGACGGCGTTACCAACATCCGTATCTCTGGTGACACCTTCCCCAAGGCGGTCACCATCTACGGCACCACCGTCAGCCGTACTGAGGACGATCAGGTTGTCGCTCAGAAGATGATTGCTTACAAGGCGGCTGCTCAGATGCAGGCCGAGTGGAGTTTCTCCAACTCTGGTGATCCCGCTACGCTGAGCATCACCTTTGACCTGATGGCTGACGACCAGGATCGCATTTTGGATATGTTGACCATTGAGGACTAATTGAAACGATTTATGCCCGAGAGAGCCTTGGTTCTCTCGGGCGTTCGTTTGCCACGATGGAGTTATGAGGATGACACATGGAGAATAAGCAAACATTGAACCTCATCTCCCCTATCTGCCCATCTGTCAATCACTATTTAGGCTATAGGGCGATTTTGAGAAATGGCAGACCGCTCGTTATGAGTTACAAAACCAAAGAAGCGGCAACTTATCAAAATACCTTTATGCGCACGATTCAGAAAGAAGTTGCAGCGCAAGGGTGGAAGAAATCTGATAACCCTTATCAGCACTACTATATGGATTGTGTGTTTTATTTTGACCGCACTGATTGTGATGCCAACAACTATTTTAAGTGTCTGGCGGACGCTATCACATTGTCTGGCCTTGTGTGGATCGACGATAATCAACTCTGCGAACGGGTGCAGGGTATCTTTTACGATACCGAAAATCCCCGTATTGAGCTAACCATTCACCCAGTGGATTATGTGGGTATTTTTAAGGATGCGGCACAGATGGATGAATTTGAGAGCCACTGCGTCGGTTGTACGCGATACAAACGAAATTGCCGTTTGCTAAACAATGCAAAGCAAGGTCGCATCCAGCCTGAGATTAACACAGACTTTGTCTGCGTGGGCTATAAATCATATCGGAATTAAAGGAGATATCGTTATGAACAAGAAAACCAAGAATGTTCTTGATGCTGAACCTGCGGTTACTATTGACAATCGTATCGAACTGCTGGCAAGCGTTGTGAAAGATGGGATTGTACTTGTTGAATTTGGGGCGGATGGCAAGACTGTTGTCGTCAATGTAAAAAAGCGTCTATCTCTGTTCGAGCGTAGTCGCATGGTTGAAGAAATGGTAT
>JAZRID010000300.1:0-5252 GCA_045645125.1 Oscillospiraceae bacterium
CAGATAATGAGCAGCTGCAACGCGGCCTTCCTCGGCAGCGATGTCGGCCTCCTTCTTCGCCTTTTCCTCATACTCGGCGCGAAGGGCTGCTGCCTTGGTCTCGGCATCCTTCAGGATCGCCTCGACCTCAGCTTTCATATCGGTCTCAATGCGCGCGGTAATTTTTTCAATTCCGTTCATGTATCGTGTTACCGCCTTTCATCAATGTTGCTCAGATCCCAAATTACAGGGAGTTCATCAGCAGCAGGATGGAGGCCAGCAGACACAGAATGGCGTAGAACTCGACAACACCGCAGAGGATGATGCCCTTGGAAGCGTCATCGGGCTTCTTCGCAACGACATTGATGGAAGCGGCAGCCACGCGAGCCTGATACAGTGCGGACAACCAACCGCCGAGAGCCATAGGCAGGCAAGCGGCAAAGATGGTCAGACCTTGTGCAACGCTCAGAGTACCGATACCACCAGAGAATGCGCCCATGGTGAACAGGCCAAAGAACCAAACGACCAGACCGTACAGACCCTGGGTACCGGGAAGAACCTGCAGAATCAGGCACTTAGAGAAATGCTCGGGAGCTTCGCACAACAGACCAGCGGCGGCTTCACCCACCATACCAGTGCCCTTAGCACTACCAACACAGCACAGACCAACTGTCAGAGCCATACCCAAGAAGGCCAGACCAATACCACCGAAAGATTCAAAGAACGCTACCATATCATTTTTCCTCCTTAATAATATCTACATACTTGGTTTGAATTTTCAAAGGATTGAAAGGTTTTCCGCCGTCCTGATAGAAACGGCCAAAATATTCCAGACACTGCAAACGCAGGTCGTGGACATAACAACCCAGCAGGTTTAACACCAGATTCAGCGTGTTACCGATGAGGGAAATCACGACAAATCCGACAACACTGCCAGTAACGGAGCCGAGCGTGTTAAACACCGTCGCGATAACGCTACCTGCCAGCATCAGAGCCATCAGACGCGCATAGGAGAAAGTGTCACTGAAGAATCCGCTGACACCGTTGTACACCAGACCAACCAGAGAGGTCACTTTGCCGAATCCCTTGGCATTGCGTGTGCCGCCGAGGGCAAGCATCAGACCACCAATGACCAGTACTGCGGGGACACCGCCGATATTGCCGATACCGAGGACGGCCAACGCAATACCAACCAAAATAATCCACCATGTGATTTCATCAAAGAGCGCATCAATAAAGTTGCCACTCTTAATTTTCCGCACCACACTGATGGCCATACCAGTGATAATCTGAATCAGACCCAGAACCAACGAGCCAATCAGAATGGCGATGGTATCATCCAACGGCGTAAACAGTGCAGGGAGAGTGAAAGTGCTTTCGGGGTTAATCAGCTTCAAAAGCTGGGGGATAAAATCACCGAAGAAACCGCCTGTCAGTGCGCCGAACACCAGCGTACTGAAACCACACAGGTAGCCCAAGCCACCGATATGTGCCATCGTTCCTTTGGCTTTCATCTTGTTGAGCAGGAACCAACCGCCCAGAATCATAATCAGACCATAGCCCATATCCGCCATCATCATGCCGAAGAAGGTCACGAAGAACGGTGCCATCAGCGGATTCGGGTCAACGCCGTCGTAGGCAGGCAGAGAGTACATCTCTGTCACCATATTCAACGGTCTGGTCAGTGCATTGTTTTTCAGCTTCACGGGGACTTTGGGATAATCCTCTGGCGTGGGGTCACTCAGTTCGTATGCACAGTCGAACTGTCGCAAGGTCTGTTCCAACGCGGCGGAATTCGGTTCATCCACCCAACCATCGAGGTAGACAATCGCGCCACCCGTCAACAGTTTTTCTTTCGTACTTTCCGTGGCCACCAACTGCTGTACACAGTCCACACAGAGTTTCAGCTGTGCGGTTTCCTCGCCCATCGCGGTGATGGTTGCAATCTCCTTCTCGCGCTCCTGCTCGGTTTTAGCAATCGCATCCTCCAGACGGTGTACATTCTCCAACACCGTACCAGTCATGTCTTTCAACTGCGAGAAACTAAAGCCGAAGGTTCGCAGGGTTTCGAGTACGGTCTGCTCCTGTGCGCGGTGTACCAGTACTTCGAGGTAGTGCTGTTCGCGGTCAGAGGAGAGCAAGCGGATTTCACATTCCTCTGCTGCCTCCGCCACCGTGCCACGCAGTGCGTTGATATCCACACTGTTTGTCACCGTGCCCAAGAGGATTTTCACCTGCTTGGTTCCCTTCTCCTCAAGAGGCAGTTCGTAGCTCTCCCAAGGACGCAACGCCAATACTTCCGCGTGCAGTCTTGTCTGCCGTGCAGTCAACTGACCGATGTTCTTTGCGTGGTCATTGATGCGCTGTGCCTTGGCCAGACTCGCGGTCATGGTGTTTCGGTCGAGCAGTTCCTGCTCGCTGACGGTACGGCGTGGCGCAAACATTCCCTCTTTTTGCGGTGCATACTTGTTCAACACCTGCAACGCAGCGTTCAACTGTACCAAATCACCTTTGACTTTTGCGAGGTCGGTGGTATCACGGTGAAGCAGTGTAGCCTGTGCTTCGTCCGCCGTGTCATCGGACGGCTCACTAATCTCAACACAGCCTACATGAAGCAGACTCGACAGCAGTGCATCCCTCTCCTGGGCAAGTGCGATTAGTCGGATCCGTTTCATTTTGACAATGGACATTAACTCTCTACCACCCTTCCTAAGATCGCCTGGGTCGCTTTGTCCATACGCGCACCGGCATTTGCCTTGAGGGTCTTACACTCCTCTGCGACCTGCGCAAGAATTTTCTTACGCACGACAGTGGCCTCCTCCTGCGCCTGACGCATTGCCTCAGCGGCGGCCTTGGCGGCATCTTCCTTGGCTTGTTGCAGAAGTGCGCGCCCCTCCCGCTCAGCATCGGCGAGCATCTTCTGTGCCTGCGCGCGCGCCTCCGCTTTCGCCTGCTCCATGCTTTCCTCCACTGCGCGGATTTTGGTAATGGCTTCCAGTGACATTGTTTCACCCCTTTTCGATCAAAATTTCGTATCGTGAAATGGAATACAAGCGTATTATAACACACCCTGTTGTATCATTCCATTGTTTTTTGGTTTTAACGCTAAAAAACAACGAGTTACACAAAACAGTTTGATGCACTTTGTACTTTTTCCCAAATTTGTTTTTTCTATCCAGCTTTGTGAAAATCTTCTCAAAACGCAAAAAAACACGGCACAAACCGCGTTGCACCGTGTCTTTTCACAAAAATAATCACAAAATCAACCGACTAGACACCAACCGTCCTCCGTTGTCACTGCATCGACAATCGGGATGAAAACGGGAACAGATTTCCCTGTCAAGAGCTGTTGCATCTCCTGACGCACCGTTGTGGAATCGGTCGTCGCTACATACACCGCATCGACCAACGGCAAAATTTGCAAAGCATCAAATCCAGAGTCGGCGGTATCTTCCGCCAAACCGCGCACCACCGTTTCATCTAACCGCAGAGAAATCCGAACGCTGTACGGTTCCAAAGCCTGCTCCAGTTCGCTCAAAAACAGCAACAAAGCGGCTGTTTTGTCCAGTGTATTTTGGGAGTAGTCAATTTTATACAACTTGCCCTCGGTAGGATAGCACATCGTATCCAGCATCAGCTCATCAAAGCCCAACTGGGCACACTCCAGTGCCAGTGCGATGAGGTACTGCCGTGCCCCCTCTTTCGCAGGGTCCATCCAGTGTTGCATATTGGCATCATACCAAATATACTTACTGCTCTGGCAGATGCCCGCCGCCTCCATATTGGCAAACGCATACACAGAATCCAAGAAACAGGTGATACTGGCGACCGTATAGACATCCTCTTGGGCGCACAGACGGCCGAGTAGTTCACGGCTCGCCGCAGTTTCCTCTACGGCATCGGGGATGGCAACCGCCGAGGCGTAGCGCACCTTACCCAGTGCATCCTTTGTGCGGAACACAAAGCCATCCGCACCGACAGCCGCCAGTGCTTCAATCAGTGCCGCCTCATTCGACGGCAGTTCGGACAGTTCAATCAGACGAGGGGGCAAATACGGTTGCTCCACCTTCGATTGCTCCTCCTGTTCAGGCGACCCTTGCTGAGATTCGTCCGCTGTATTGTCGTTTCCTGTCGATTCTTCGGTATCATCTGGCTGACGGTCTACAATCAAATTCACATCCTGCTCTGGTTTTTCAGGCTGATCTATGTTGCTATTCTCTCCGCTCAAAAAAGGAATCTCCCAGTTGAAGGAAAACGGCAAATCCAGACGAAAACTACCATCGTCAGAATAGGTAATATACCGCTGTAGGAACAGGAATCCACACGCGGCCACAAGGATTAACACCAATACCACTATCAACAACCGTCGCCAAAATCCCTGTCGGCCACGGTAGCTACTATATCCTTTCAGTGCCACAGGTAGTCCTCCCTTCTCATATCATTGGATACAACCTCGCTA
This sequence comes from Oscillospiraceae bacterium, assembly GCA_045645125.1. GTDB lineage: Bacteria > Bacillota > Clostridia > Oscillospirales > Oscillospiraceae > Pelethomonas. The sequence continues at coordinate 4,439 of JAZRID010000300.1, forward strand.
TATTACATTAGCACCCCACGACAGATTTTGCAACCTGTTTTTTGTAGTAGGGGTACATTTGGGCAAAAAAACTGCTGTGAAGCACTCTCCACAGCAGTCTTTCGTCGCATTAGCGATTTTCAATGTCCATCATCTTGTCAACTCTGCGCTGATGGCGGCCGCCCTCGAAGTCGTGGCCGAGGAATGCGGTCACAATCTGGTGTGCCAACAGAGGACCGACCACGCCAGCACCCATAGCCAACATATTGGAGTCGTTGTGTCGTCTGGTCATCTCTGCGCTCCAGGGGTCGCCACACAGCGCACAGCGTACACCCTTGACCTTGTTGGCAGAAATGGAGATACCGATACCCGTGGTGCAGATAACGATACCGCGCTCACACTTGCCCTCTGCCACAGCGCGTGCCGCAGCCTCTGCAAACTCAGGATAGTCACAGCTCTCCTTGCCGTAGCAACCGAAGTCCTCGACTTCATGTCCCTGCTCCACCAAGAAAGCCTTGATATCCTCTTTCAAATCAAATCCGCCGTGGTCACAACCCATTGCAATTTTCATGGTTTTTTCCCCGTCTTTCTCTCTTATTTTTTGGATTTCTTAAAGAAACCCTTTCTCTCCTCAGGTTCCTTATCGCCCAGACTCTCTGCGAACTTTTTCAGTGCTTCTTTCTGCTCGCGGTTCAGATTTCTGGGTGTTTCAATGTGTACGGTCACATACTGGTCGCCGCGTCCTCTGCCGTTTACCTGCGGAATACCCTTGCCACGCAGACGGAAAGTGGTACCCGTCTGTGTTCCCTCAGGAATTTCATACTTCACCTTACCG
>JAZRID010000301.1:0-2290 GCA_045645125.1 Oscillospiraceae bacterium
ATGGATGGCCTGAGCAATGCGGTGGCTCTCCTCAAGGAGAAAGTTGGCTCTGTGGAGTTCGTGGAGCAGTATGCCTGTTCCAGTGCCGCAGGTGGTCTGCGTATGGTGGCCATCGGTCTGGTCCCTGAACTGACCGCAAAGGCGGCGCGTCAGGCTTCACTCGGCGCAGGTGCCAAGGTGATTAAGACCTACTCCTATGAGTTGACCGCAGGTGACTTGAAAGAGATTGATGCAATCAATCCCGATATCTGCCTGTTGACTGGCGGAACAGACGGTGGAAATAAGGAGAATATCCTTGCCAATGCCGCTACGCTCGCCAAGTCCACCCGAGATTTTCCCATCATTATCGCAGGAAATCGTGTCTGTGCTGACCAGTGTGCCGAGATTCTCAAGGACAAGCAGATTCATATCTGTGAAAATGTCATGCCCAAACTGGATACCCCCAATGTCGGTCCTGTGCAGGAGGAAATCCGCGCCATTTTCTTGGAACAGATTGTGAAAGCGAAGGGACTGAGCAATGCGGAGGCACTGATTCAGGGCATTTTGATGCCGACCCCTGCTGCTATGCTGGAGGCGATGAAGCTTCTCGCCAAAGGCACCAAGCGCGAGGAGGGCATCGGAGATTTGTTGGGCGTGGACCTCGGCGGCGCAACGACCGATATCTATTCCATGTCGCAGGGACTGCCCACCAAGGGCATGACCACCCTGCGCGGTCTGCGTGAGGAGTATGCCAAGCGTACCGTGGAAGGCGACATTGGTATGCGCTACAGCATCCACGGTATCGTGGATGCAGGTGGTATCGAGTTGGTGTCGGAGCTGTCTGGCATTGACGAGGCGCACTGTAGAGAGTTGGTCGAGTATCTGTCTGTCCATACGGACGAAGTGCCGACCAACGAGGAGATGGAGCAGTTGGATTTTGCACTTGCCTCTATCGCCATTGAGACAGCAGTCAAACGCCATGTGGGACGCTTGGAAGAACACTATAGTCCCATCGGTATCAGCTATATGCAGGTGGGTAAGGACTTGACGGCGGTGCAGAATGTTATCGTTACGGGTGGCGCACTGATTCACACCAAGCGCACCGCCGCTATCGCCGCCCATGCCTACTATGACCCCACCGATGCCTTTACCCTCAAACCTCGTGAGGCACAGGTGCTGGTGGACCGCAAGTACATCTTGGCCGCCATGGGCCTTTTGAGTACCGTTTATCCCGATATCGCGCTTAGAATTATGAAAAGGGAGTTAAAGAAAGATGGAATTTGAGATTAAAAACAAGAAGCTGTCTGACGACGAGTTTTATAAAATCCGTGAAGAAATTCTCTCCACTTGGGAGACTGGTAAGGATGCCGTAGACCTGCAGGCTGGTATCGACTATCAGAAGTCCATCCCCGAGCACAAGAACTTCTCCAAGAAGTTGCTCAAGGCTAAGGCAGATGGCGTGACCTTGATTCAGCCCCGCGCTGGTGTCGGTCTGGTCGAGAACCACATCGAGCTGTTGCAGCACCTGCAGAACGAGGGTGAGGCTGACCTGTTGCCCTCCACCATCGACTCCTATACCCGTCAGAACCAGTACCAGAACTGCGCTGAGGGTATCCGCCGTGAGAAGGAAGGTATGGCCAACGGCAACTTCCGTCCTTTCCTCAACGGATTCCCTGCTGTCAACCACGGTGTTGGCGGTTGCCGTCAGGTTATCGAGGCTGTCAACATCCCTGTGCAGGTTCGTCACGGTACCCCCGATGCTCGTCTGCTGACCGAGATTACTTATGCCGGCGGTTTCACCTCCTATGAGGGCGGCGGTATCTCCTATAACATCCCCTATGCTAAGAATATTCCCATCGAGCAGACCATGCGCGATTGGCAGTATGTGGACCGTCTGACTGGTATCTATGAGGAGGCTGGTGTTTCCATCAACCGTGAGCCCTATGGTCCTCTGACTGGTACCCTTGTGCCTCCCTGCATCTCCCATGCTGTTGCTATCATCGAGGCTCTGGTTGCTGCCGAGCAGGGTGTCAAGAATGTCACCGTCGGCTATGGCCAGCTGGGTAACTTGGTGCAGGATGTCGCCGCTATCCGTACGCTGGAGGAGCTGACCGAGGAGTATCTGCGCCGCTACGGTTACAATGATGTCAATGTCACCACCGTTTTCCATCAGTGGATGGGCGGCTTCCCCGCCGACGAGGCAAAGGCCTTCGGTGTTATTTCCTGGGGTGCTGCTACCGCAACTCTGGCAAAGGCTACCAAGGTCATCGTCAAGACTCCCCACGAGGCTGCCGGTGTTCCCACCAAGGAG
>JAZRID010000302.1:0-1593 GCA_045645125.1 Oscillospiraceae bacterium
GAGAAACCTGCTTGCGCTCCACGGTAGGCACAGTGATGTAATAGGCATCCTTCAGTTTTTCGCGCAACGCCTTGGAGAGATTGCTCATCTCATCAAAGGAAGTTACGCCCTTATGCAGCCAAGAAAAGACCTGTTTGCCACGGAAAGCACTCTCTCCGAGTCCCTTCATCGCGGCAGTAATCTCCTCCTGCGTCATGGATTTGATATCTACTTTCATACTTTCCTCATCTTGCAGAGATAGAAGCCATCTGTACCGTGACGCTGTGGCCAAAGTGTCAGACTACCATCCGTCTGCTCCTGCCCTGCCGACAAGCGGAAAGGCTCTTTCTGAAATTCTTGGTGTGTGGCGAGAAAATCTTCTACCACACGCTCATTTTCTTCTGGCAAAATGGTACAGGTGGAGTACAGAAGCGTACCGCCCTGTTTGACATAGCGACAGGCATTTTCCAGAATCGCGCGTTGGATACGGGGCAATCCCTGCATCGCTTTCGGGTCTTTGTAGCGGATATCAGGCTTCTTTCGGATGATACCCAACCCCGAACAGGGGACATCACAGACAACCACACTAAACTGCTCATTCCACTCCGCACGGTTTTCGCGTCCGTCTGCCAACTGCGTCTTGACGCACGCAATCCCCAGACGCTCTGCACTGCGTGCAATCAGTTCCAGTTTATGCTCGTGGATATCGCAGGAGATAATTTCTCCCTCATTTTCCATCGCCATCGCACAGGCGAAAGTCTTACCGCCCGGCGCGGCGCAGACATCCAGCACCCTATCACCGCGTTTTGCACCACCTGCCAGTGCCGCCACTTTCGCGGCGGCATCCTGTACTTGGAACCAACCATCTCGAAAAATAGGTAACTGTTCCAAATCGCCAGTGCCTGTGACTTCCCAACAGTCGGACAGCCAACGGTGTGCCGTTACGGTTGCCCCCACTTCCTGCAATTTTTGCACCAATTCCTCTGCGGTACATTTCAGCGGATTGCGCTGAATCGTCATGGGAACCGCTTCATTATTTAGACGCAAAAACTCCTCGGTTTGTTCCCTGCCCAAAATCGTGAGCAGTCGCTCAACCAACCACTTGGGGTGGCTGTACCGAATCGAGAGGTAGTCCTCGATGTTCTCTTGGGGAATCGGTGGTAAGTCCTCTTTATTGCGACTTATCTTGCGGAGGACTGCATTGACAAATCCTGCCGCACGCTGTCGCTTATGGCGTTTTACCATCTCCACCGATTCACTGACCGCCGCACTATCTGGCACACGGTCCATCAACAGAATTTGACACGCACCGAGGCGCAGGACATCGCGCACAAACGGCTCCAATTTCTCAAAATTCTGTGTGCAGTACTGCGACAAATAAAAGTCCAGCAGGGCACGATTTTGCAAAACACTGTAGGTCAAGCGCGTGGCAAATGCCGCCTCGCGTCGGTCCAGACCTTTTACTGCGGCTTTCAAACTGCCATCTGACCAAGCATCTAATTTTCTACAGGCGGTCAGTACCTGTAATGCGACTTCACGACCGTTCATCTGTCTCTCCTATTGTTGCGTCCAGCAAATAGCATCACATAGCGTAACAACTGCGCCAACGAGGCG
>JAZRID010000303.1:0-2443 GCA_045645125.1 Oscillospiraceae bacterium
CATATCGTTGGCGGCGGCAAATTCGGAGCGATCCACGGTAGCGCCTGCAAGCAGGTCAGTGCTGCCGGCATCATCAATACGCACCTTGCGCATCATCTGACGGACAATAACCTCCACGTGCTTGTCGTTGATATCAACACCCTGCATACGATAGGTGCGCTGCACCTCCATGATGAGGTAGTTTTGTACCGCTTCCTCACCCTGCACAGCCAGAATATCATGCGGGTTGACCGAGCCTTCGGTGATACGGTCGCCCTTCTTGATGACGTCGCCCTCGTTCACGCGCACGCGGGAACCGTAGGTGATGACATAAGAACGCTCGTTAGAACCGTCTTCGGCAGTAACGTAGACCATACGTTTTTTCTTCTCTTCACCCATACGGACCACACCATCGATCTCACTGATGATAGCGAGATGCTTCGGCTTTCTGCCCTCAAACAGTTCTTCAACGCGAGGCAGACCCTGGGTGATATCTTCAGCAGATGCGATACCGCCGGTGTGGAAGGTACGCATGGACAACTGTGTACCGGGCTCACCGATGGACTGTGCGGCGATGATACCGACAGCCTCACCAGTACCAACGGGACGACCGCTGGCAAGGTTCATGCCGTAGCAGTGTGCGCAGACACCACTCTTAGCACGGCAGGTCAGAACCGTACGGATTTCCACCTTGGTGATACCAGCCTTCTCAATGCGCTTAGCATCTTCCTCGCTCATCATGCGGTCAGCGGGGCAGAGAAGTTCGCCAGTGGTGGGGTCAACAATATCCTTGACGGGGAAACGGCCACGCAGACGGTCGGTGAACTTTTCAATCACCTGTCCGTTCTCGCTGATTTCCTCGACCCAGATACCGTGGTCAACGCCACAGTCGTCCTCGCGGATAATGACTTCCTGAGAAACATCGACCAGACGACGGGTCAAGTAACCAGAGTCGGCGGTACGCAGTGCGGTATCGGCCATACCCTTACGAGCACCTCTGGAGGAAATGAAGTACTCCAGAACGCTCAGACCTTCACGGAAGTTGGACTTGATGGGGATTTCGATGGTACGACCAGCGGTGTTTGCCATCAGACCACGCATACCAGCCAGCTGACGAATCTGCTTCATAGAACCACGAGCACCAGAGGTTGCCATCATGTAGATGGGGTTGAGGGCATCGAGGTTTTCCTGCAGAGCCACGGTAACATCGGCAGTGGTCTTTTCCCATTCGCGGACGACAGCACGATAACGCTCCTCGTTGGTCATAAAGCCCATCTTGTATTCGTCTTCGATTGCCACGACGCGCTGTTCGGTTTCACGAATCAGGTCGTACTTCTTGGCAGGAACAGACATATCATAGATAGAGATGGTAATAGCACCGCGGGTAGAGAACTTATATCCGGTGGACTTGATATCGTCCAGCACCTCGCTGGCCACGGTGAAGCCGTGGGCGCGGATGGTCTTGTCAACGATAGAGGTCAGCTGGTTCTTACCGCAGGTCATGTTAATCTCGTAGTCACAGACATGCTCGGGGTCATTACGGTCAATAAAGCCCAAATCCTGCGGAATGTTGCGGTTAAAGATGATACGGCCGGGAGTGATATCAACGATTCTGGTGTAGCTCTGTCCCTGATACTCAAAGGTACGGCGCACCTTGATGGGGGCGTGGATACCGACGATTTTGTCGTCGTATGCCAGCATGACCTCATCCTCGTTGACGAAAATCTTACCTGCGCCAGGTTCAGCATCGTTCTGATAGGTCAGATAGTAGGAACCAAGCACCATATCCTGAGAAGGAACGGTGACAGGGCCACCATCCTGGGGACGCAGGAGGTTGTTAGCGGACAGCATCAGCAGACGAGCCTCGGCCTGTGCCTCAGCACTCAGGGGGACATGGACTGCCATCTGGTCACCGTCGAAGTCGGCGTTAAATGCGGTACAAGTCAGGGGGTGTAGTTTGATAGCACGGCCCTCGACCAGAACAGGCTCGAATGCCTGAATACCCAGACGGTGCAGGGTAGGCGCACGGTTCAGCATAACGGGGTGGTCCTTGATGACAATTTCAAGGGCATCCCACACCTCAGCGCGGCCCTTATCCACCATCTTCTTGGCGGACTTGATATTATTAGCGGCACCGTCCTCGACCAGCTTCTTCATAATGAAGGGACGGAACAGCTCCAGTGCCATCTCCTTGGGCAGACCGCACTGATAGATTTTCAGCTCGGGACCGACAACGATAACGCTTCGGCCAGAGTAGTCAACACGCTTGCCGAGCAGGTTCTGGCGGAAACGACCCTGCTTACCCTTCAGCATATCGGACAGGGACTTCAGCGCACGGTTGTTTGCACCCGTGACAGCGCGGCCACGGCGACCGTTATCAATCAGTGCGTCAACAGCCTCCTGCAACATACGCTTCTCATTGCGTACGATGATATCGGGGGCATTCAGCTGAATCAGTCGCTTC
>JAZRID010000304.1:0-2798 GCA_045645125.1 Oscillospiraceae bacterium
ATTACCCGTCAAGCAAGATGTGTTGTATATGCGGACACATTAAAAAGGATTTGAAGCTATCGGAACGAACCTATGTTTGTCCGCTCTGTGGAAATTCCATTGACCGAGATGTACAGGCGAGTGTGAATCTGAAACGATACGGAGAATCTATTGCATAGCGAAAACAAATGCAGTAGATGTGTACCGATGCGTTAGTCGGGAATTTACGCCTTTGGAGTGTCACACAAACGCAAGTAGCTTCGGCAAAAGCGGACACAGCGAAGAAGGAATGAAACGGAAAAGTTAGCTCTTTGATGAGGTTTATAACTTTTTATAAGTTTTCAGTAACGGAGCTTTCCCCATGACACAGATGCAACAATATATTACCCCTGGCCGTCATGCCCACATGGTTGGTATCGGCGGTGTTTCCATGTCCTCTCTGGCCGAGGTGCTTCACCAAAACGGTATGACCATCACTGGCTCGGACTGGCAGGAGAGCGCAAAGACCGCACACCTGCGTGAGTTGGGCATTACTATCCATACAGGCGCACAAAAGGCCGAAAATATCCATGGTGCAGACTGCGTCATCCGTACCGCCGCCGCCGGTGACGACAACCCCGAAATTGCCGCCGCACACGAGGCAGGTATCCCCGTCTTTGAGCGCGCACAGGCTTGGGGCGCGATTATGCAGCGATATGAAAATGCGGTCTGTATTGCTGGTACACACGGCAAAACGACCACTACCTCCATGACCACGCACATCTTTATGGCCGCACAAGCCGACCCCACCGTGATGATTGGTGGCACATTGCCCCTCATCCACAGTGATTATCGCGTTGGCAACGGCAACACCATTATTCTCGAATCCTGTGAATACTGCAACAGCTTCCATTACTTCTTCCCGACCATCGCCGTAGTGCTGAATGTGGAAGCTGACCACCTCGACTTCTTCAAAGACCTCGCTGAAATTAAAGATTCTTTCCGCCGTTTTGCGAAACTGGCGGAGCAAAGTGGTCACATCGTCTGCAATGCGGACGACGACAACACAATGGACGCACTCGCAGGTTTGCCTGTGTTTACCTTTGGCGTTGACCACGCGGCAAATCTCCGCGCAAAAAATTTGGTGTGGGTACATGGTATGCCGTCGTTTGATATCGTTGCAGATGGCAAAGTGTATACCCATCTCTCCCTCAAAGTCGGTGGGATGCACAATGTACACAATGCCCTCGCCGCCGCCGCCAGTGCCTATCTCTTGGGTATCGACGGCAGTGCTGTTAAGAAAGGGTTGGAGTCCTTCACAGGTGCAGGCCGCCGTTTTGAGTACCGTGGCGAGTTAAACGGTGCAAAGCTCTATGACGATTACTCCCACCACCCCAGTGAACTCCACGCCCTGTTCTCGATGGCAAAAGCTCTCGGCTATGAACGCATTATCTGTGCGTTCCAGCCCCATACCTATACCCGAACAAAAGCCCTGTTCCACGACTTTGTTGAGCAACTCAAAAGTGTGGACCAAGTCATTTTGGCGGAAATCTTTGCCGCCCGTGAACAGAACACCATCGGCATCTCCTCTCGCGACCTCGCCCAAGAGATTCCCAATGCCATCTTCTGCCCCACCTTGGAGGAAGTCGCTGACCAGTTGCGCCATATTGCTCAACCTGGCGACCTCATCCTGACGGTCGGCGCAGGAAATATTGTCAGCGTTGCCGATGTATTGACCCGATAACCATACACGAACGAAAAAGAGAGAACACTATGAATATTTCACCTGTCTATACGGATTTTCCTACAGAGGGACTGAACGAAACACAGCAGGCGGTATTTTCTGCCCTGCGTGAACTTGCCATTGACTTTGTGCGTGTCGAGCATGAACACGCGGATACGATGGAGGACTGCGTGGCTATCGGTGAAGTTCTGGGCGCAGATGTCTGCAAGAATCTCGTCCTGTGCAACCGACAGAAAACGAATTTTTACCTCTTGACGATGCCCGGTGACAAACCATTCTTCACAAAAGATTTGTCCCACCAGATTGGTTCCTCGCGCCTGAGTTTTGCCTCTGCGGACGCTATGGAGGAATTGCTCCATGTACAGCCTGGCTCCGCCTCCATCCTCTCCCTGTTGTTTGACACGGAACACCGTGTCCAGTTGGTGATGGACCGCGAAACCAAGGAGCAGGAATATTTCTGTTGCCACCCCTGTCAGAACAACGGCACACTGCGGATGAAAACCGCCGATGTCCTCCATCGTTTCCTCCCACACACTGGGCACGAACCGATAACCGTAGACCTCCCACGCTACAGCGAAACCTAAAAAATATCCGCAAAAATCCCCTCCGCCGAGGTTGTTGCACGATGTGACAACCTCGGATTTTTTGCTTTCCTCTGTTACTTTTGTAATCATTTTTGTTACCACTCCCCAAATATTTGGAAAGTTTTTCACAAAATATTGCTAAAATCTCATCCACTTTTCTCGTTTTGTGTCACAATTATATTGGAACGCTTGACAATTCCAGAGTTTTTCGGTATAATACGCGATGTTCCGAAAAAGTAACAAAAGTTACAAAGCGGTTGCATATGATATCAGTAACTGCACACACCTAAGGAGGTTCCCCTGCTATGTTTGAATGGATTAAGGCCGCCACCAAGCGCGCAAAGCGTCTGCTCCTCATTGCCGTGGTTTGCATCCTGTCCCTGACTGCCCTCGCACTGTTCCCCACTTCCCAGAAAAACAATGCGAGTGCAATGTACCTGATGACCAACAACTCCTATGTTTCTGTTGACCATCCCAGTGTCGATGTCTTTCTGACCGATGCCAACGCCGAG
>JAZRID010000305.1:0-1866 GCA_045645125.1 Oscillospiraceae bacterium
AGAGCATTGGCTTGACGGTTCCCGTCTTGATGGCAGCCCCAGTCGCACCGTACACGCTCAGACGGAGGAAAAAAGTGGTATCGGTCAACATCTCCTGTGTGATTTCCGCCGTTGTATTGCTGTTGTCCAGTGCTGTTGTACCGCTGTTCCGCGCCAGATACACCATCACCTGTGGCATGGTTGCGCCGACAGCGAGGTGCAGTGTCCCCTCTTGCAACAGTGCCACACTCTCCTCGTGCGTGTAGTCGCAACTGATAGCAAAAGTTTCCGACAGCGTGCCACTGCCTGAGATGGTCAGCGAGCCGTCCCCATTGTTTGTCACGGTACAGCCACCTGCGGTTTTCGTCGCCACCTTGCTTGCGTCAAACAGTTGGTAGCCCTTGGTCGTCACCTGCGTGGTCTTGCCGTACAGCTTCAACCCCATAAGTTCCAAGTCGGAGCTATCTGCTGTGGTGATAATCTCACCGCTGACCGTTTCGATGATGGCATTGCCATACAGCTTGGATACTTTTTCGGCCGTGTTGTCCAGTAGTTCCCTCGTGTCGTTCATCACCTGCGCCGCACGCTCTGCGGTTTCTGCCGCAGTCAGCGCACTCTGCGCGGCGGTGAGTGCGGTATCTCTTGCGTTATTTGCGTTGACTGTGGCAGAGTTCGCCGCTTCGGTTGCCGTTTCCACCTGTGCCATTGCCGCATCGAATGTTTCCGCGTTAAATACAGCAGGAAGCTCGTGGAAACGATGCTTACCATCGCCGATACGCAAGATGTACGAGCCTCGGTCGGTCTGTTCGACACCCCACTCATTGATTTCCAGCACGCGCCCAGAGGCTTGCCACTGCGCCGTTGTTCCCAATTTGGGTTTAATCGTAGAGGACATAACTTTCTCCTTTCCTGTTACGGCGTACCGCCGTCTAGTTTGATTTCGTCTGTGGTAAACGGTGTCCCACCGTCAAAGACTTGCGTATCCACGCTACTTGGTGTCCCACCGTCTGCGACATAGAAGATTCCTGCCTCTGCCGCCAATTTCTGCATAAACTCTTTCTCTGCGCCAGTATATCCGCTGTCCACGGCATACTGGTACGCACTCTTGCCGTCGAAGTAGTCCACGCCTTTTTGGGGGGTGTAGCCGTCTTTACCGCGTGGAATACCGAATATCAGCTTCACCGCGTCTGCGCCAGATTGCTTCTCCACCGTTGCAACGCGGTCTGAGGGGAGCGTATCCGCCACAACCGCCATGTTCTCAATGCGATTCACAGAATCACGCGCCTGCGATGCAGACTGTTCCGCATTGGTCGCAGAAGTTTCCGCTTCGTCTGCCATTGTCTTTGCCCTTTCGATATCCTGTGCGACTGCTTGGCGCGCGAAGCCGATGAACAACGCACCCTCGACCGCCACCGCCTCGCCCTGTTGCTCTGCGACGAGGAGGGAATCCGCGTCGAGGTGGGTCGCCTTTGGCAGACTGCCAATGTTGGAATCAGTCGTCGCCATGTTCCACTTCCTCCGCTGTGGTCGCCTTGTCTACCTGCTTCGCCTTTTCTGCCTGCTCCAGTTCCGCATACGCCAAGCGGAGGTGTCTGCGTGCGGTTGCCATCAGGTCCACGCTACTGCCCTTAACAGGGATTTCACCGAGGATATCAAATGCCTCGGACAGATACTTTTTTGCCTTTTCCATTGTCTTTCTCCTCATTTTCTTTCCAGTGCTTCGATGCGCGCAATCAGTGCTGAAAACGATGTCCCTGCGGCATAAACATCTGCCCAGGGCAAATATGCCGTCCCGAGCGTCAGCGTTAAATCCGCAGGATAAAATCCATCCTCGTCCAAATCGGCAAGGACGGAGCCGTTGATTGCCATTTGTATCAACCGATATCC
>JAZRID010000306.1:0-4843 GCA_045645125.1 Oscillospiraceae bacterium
TGCTGTCATGCGTCAGGCACAGGCCGAGGGTAAGAGCATTCTGTTTGAAGCACAGCTCGGCGCACTCCGTGATTTGGACTATGGTATTTACCCCTACACCACTTCCTCCAACGCCATTGCCGCCTACGCCCCTGTGGGTAGCGGTCTGCCTGGCGCACGCGTGGGAAAGGTTGTCGGTGTCGTCAAGGCATACTCCTCCTGCGTCGGTGAAGGTCCTTTCACCTGCGAGTGGTTTGGCGAGGAGGCCGAGAAACTGCGTGAAGCAGGTGGTGAGTACGGCGCAAAGACTGGCCGTCCCCGCCGTGTTGGTCCTCTGGACTTGGTCGCCACCCGTTACGGTGTGCAGTGCCAAGGTGCTACCGACATCGCATTGACCAAGATGGATGTTATGAGCTACATGGACAAGATTCCTGTCTGTGCCCACTATGAGCTGTATGGCGAGCGCACCGACGATTTCCCCTTCCCTGCCGTTCTGCCCGATGCCAAGCCTGTGGTCGAGTATCTGGACGGTTGGCAGTGTGACATCTCTGGTTGCCGTAAGTGGGAGGAACTGCCTGAGGCCGCGCGCAAGTATGTTGAGTATGTGGAACAGCAGATTGGTTGCCATATCACCTATGTTTCCGTAGGCCCTGAGCGCGACTCCATCATCATCCGCTAAGGATATCGTTTTTTCGCACTTCTCTGGAGTTGTCGTAGAATGTTTCGTTCTGCGACAACTCCTTTTGCTTTCTCTCTGTCCAAGATAAATATAGGGAAATGAACAGAAGCAAGGTATATTTCAACCTTGCTCCTTTGGGATATATGCTATTCAGTTCACCAAATTGGGATTTGTTTAGATGTTTTGACCGAAAGCAATTCGATATATCCTCTTGACCCAATGGGTTCTAACTGAATACGAGGGTTAGTGTCATCCCAATTGTAACCTATGATTTGAGGGTTATATTTCTTAATTGCTTCCCATACCTGCTGAATTGCTTCCGCGTAATTTTCCTCTTCAAAGGGTTCGCCTCGAAACATAATGTATTGACATTTGGGAAGCTCAATGATTTCAAAGCCATCGGGAATTTCACCCGAGTAGTCCAGTTCCACCTCTACACCCTGCACATACTCGGAAGTTCCTTGCTTGATGTACTGTTTAGGGAGCCATAAACACACGGGCTCGCCACTGATGGATTTCATGCTGCAAAGTAACCCCCATACATCACATCCGACTTCTTCGCAGTATGTCCAGTAGTCCTGTGCTTCTTTGCCGCGCTTGATAATAACCTTTCGTGCTGGCTTTTCTACCAGTTGAACAAATACAGTTTTCACATCGCTCATGTCTTTGTAATCCTTTCGTTTTGAATATTTGATTCCGTAAGGTTTGAACAAATAGATTGGGATTGGACATATTGAGTATTCAGACGGATTACACCCGAACTCTTTGTAAAATGCTCTTTGATATCCATCCACACTCTCAAAGCCTGCATCATATGCAACATCAATTATTTTTATTTTTTCATCTCGCAATCTTAATGCTGATTTGGACAATCTCAGGCGTCTAATGTATACTGCTGGTGTCATGTGCAAAAATTCAATAAACAGTCTATACGAGTACCACGGAGAATATTGCGACACCTTGGCTAACTCTGCCATTGAAATGTTTGCATGAAGGTTCAATGCAATATAATCTTGCATTCGCTGAACGGCTTCAATATGTTCATCCATCTTGTTCACCACCTTACATACGGGATTATAGGAAACTTGGAAATAAATTTCTCGACTTAATTTGCTGAAAAACGAATTTAGAAGAAAATGACACATCATAACCCATACCACGGGTAGAAAAAGAAGTATACTTTTTATACAGGTAGTAAGTTGTGTTTTACAAACCATTCGATATAATGGGAACACAACCGCACACAAGGAGAAGATATATGGATTGGCATATCAGTGAAAATATCCGCCATCTGCGGAAAGAGAATCGCATGACGCAGGAACAATTGGCCGAGGCACTCGGCGTAACCGTTGGCGCGGTATATAAGTGGGAAAACGCGTTGACGATACCCGATATCCGCCTGTTGGTGGAACTGGCTGACCTATTCGGCGTATCCGTGGATTACCTGTTGGGGTATGCGGTTCGGGAAAGCGGTGTGGAGATTGCCGTGGAACGCATCCGCCAGTTGCGGGAAGACCGCAAAATGGCAGAGAGCGCACACGAAGCAGAAAAGGCACTGTTGAAATACCCCAATAGTTTTGAGGTCATCTATCACGGCGCACAAACTTATTGTCTAATGATAACACAGGACGAAAAAGCGGCGCGACGCTGTATTGAGCTTCTGGAACGCGCCTGCCTCCTGTTTGCACAAAACCCCTACGAAAATCTGACCCTGCACGAACTACAGGAGTCCATTGCCGCCTGCTACATCGGCTTGAAACAGTACGATAAAACCGTTGAACTTCTGCAAAAGCTCAATACTGACGACTCGCAGAACGACATGATAGGCATGGTGTTGGCACAGTTCTGCCAAAAACCAGAGGAGGCACTCCCCTATCTCACCGCTGGTTTGTACAGAAATCTCATGCCAGTGTTTCGTAGTGTGAATGGGTTTCATCAAGCCTATACCCAACTGGGACAATATAACCACGCATTTGCGGTCGTCAACTGGACACTCCATATGGCAGAGGGTCTGCACGACAGCACAGTCATCTCGTTTTTGGATAAGTTTGAAGCCGTGCTACTGACGATGCTTGCGGACAGTTCCCGACGCAATGGGGATACGGATGACGCATACCGCTATCTCCGCAAGGCAAGGGATATCGCGCGGCGGTTTGATGCCGCACCGCAGTACCGTACCTGCGTCGGCCTCAACTTCTATCACGGCCATGCAGACAATATGTTTTTAGATGATTTGGGTGATACGGCAATCCTCGCTATTGAGAATACGCTGGAGCGCGATGCCTGTGAAGAACTAAAAACCATGTGGGAGGAAATCAAAGATGAATAAGGTGGATATTCGCCCCTTTACGAAACAATTTTTCAAGGGAAACACCGTCTATTTTGTGCTGGCGATGGTGCAAACCGTGGTGATGACGGCGGCACAGCTGATGATTTCGTGGCTTCTACAACAGGTCATTGACCTCATGACAGGTTCCAATACCAATTTTGCACTGGGGCAACTGTTCACGCTGGCGTTGGTTTGCTTCTGCCTGTTGATAGGTGGCTATGGTTTTGCCTACCTGTCCAAGCCCCGTTTCATCACAAAAGCTATCGGGCAGTACAAAACTTACGCCTTTGAACGCCTCTGCGAGAAAGGAATCGGCGCGTTTTCCGGCGAAAATAGTTCGCTCTACATCTCCGCGCTGTCAAACGATGCTAATACCTTTGAAACCAATTACTTATCCAACCTGTTCATTCTAATCGACAATATAGCAGTCTTTCTCGGCGCGCTGGTTCTGATGTTCTGGTATAACCCCGTTCTGACCTTGCTCTCCATTGGCCTAACGCTTCTGCCACTGGTGGCATCCATCCTAACGGGTAATCTGGTGGCAAATGCAGAGAAACAGGTTTCCGACAAAAACGAGGACTATATGTCTACCCTGCGCGACAGTCTGGTTGGATTCTCGGTCATCAAGTCCTTTCGCGCAGAAGCACGGATTTGTAAAATCTACGCAGAGAAAGTGCGTGCCGTTTCTGGTGCCAAGTGCCTACGGCGCAAAATGGCGATTATTGTGGAACTATTTTCTTCTTCCGCGGGCTTTATCGTACAAATGGGTGTGTTTCTGGTGGGTGCCTATCTCGCTTTGACAGGGAAAAATGTTTCCGCTGGTTCAGTGGTCGTTTTTGTGCAACTGCTCAACTATGTGGTCAATCCTATCGGTACGATTCCACAGTGTCTGGCGGAGCGCAAGGCGGCGCGCGCCCTGATAGAAAAACTCGCCACCGCCCTCAACGAGAACACCACGGAAGTGGAGCGCACAACTCCCTGTACACTCGACCACGCGCTCACGGTAGAAAATCTCTCCTTTGCGTACGAGAAAGAAAAACCAGTGTTACAGGACATCCACCTGCAATTCACCGCTGGCAAAAGCTACGCGATTGTCGGTGCATCGGGCAGTGGAAAATCCACGCTTCTCCATCTGCTCATGGCTTCCTACCCGGACTACAGCGGTCAGATTTGCTATGACAACACCGAACTTCGCACCATCTCCCCCGCCTCCCTGTACGAGCTGGTGTCCGTGATACAGCAAAATGTGTTTATCTTCCATGCCTCCATCCGTGATAATATCACGATGTTTTCTTCGTTCCCCGATGAGGCTGTCGAACAAGCTATTACCCTGTCGGGACTGTCTGAACTGCTTGCCCAGCGTGGCGAGGATTATCTGTGCGGTGAAAACGGAAAAAATCTATCTGGTGGTGAAAAACAGCGTATCTCGATTGCACGCAGTCTGTTGAAACAGTCGAAAGTCCTGCTCGTAGACGAGGCAACCGCCGCCCTAGATGCAGAAACGGCGCACCGTGTTACGCAATCTATTCTTAGCCTCCCCGAAATGACACGCATTGTCGTCACACACGACTTGGAGCGTACCACCTTGGCACAGTTCGATGAAATCATCGTGTTAAAACAGGGGCGTGTGGTGGAACAGGGTACCTTTGACACACTCATGGACCGCCGAGAATATTTCTATTCCCTGTTTACCGTATCGCAATAATATCACAATAAGCCAACAGGAGCGTCGCACATAACGGCAACGCTCCTGTCATTATTTTTATTCAATTGGGTGGGAACAGAACTTAAATTCTGCGCCAAGAAGCACCGTCCTTAGTGTCAGTGACTTCAATGCCCTGTGCCTTCAGCTCATC
>JAZRID010000307.1:0-4999 GCA_045645125.1 Oscillospiraceae bacterium
CTTCTACACCAAGCGGATGAATTTGCCACGCTCCAATATGGAGATTGCCGTGACGGAGTGGGACAACATCATCGCCACCAAGCAGGACTTCCCAGCGGATATGCAGGGGTGGCAGTGTACGGTCGGTATCGACTATGCCTCGATGCGCGACTGGGCAAGTGTTAATCTGCATTGTAAGCGTGGCAACCAACGGTATGATATCTCGCACTCGTGGGTATGCACGCGGAATCCCGATTTAGGGCGCGTGAAAGCTCCGTGGCGGACATGGGGCGAGGTGACACCTGTGGACGAGGCGGAAATCCCACCCGAACTATTGACGGAGTACATTGCAACGATGGCGCAGTCGTTTACCATCCGTAAGATTGCGCTGGACAACTTCCGTTTCGCACTGCTGAAAAAGGCACTGGCGAGTATCGGCTTTGACACCACGGAGCGGAAAAACATTCGTCTGATTCGACCGAGCGATATTATGCGCGTCCAGCCGATTGTCGGGTCGTGCTTTACCAAGCGGTTGTTTGTCTGGGGGGACACCCCCTCGCTCCGATGGGCGACGAACAACACCAAACTGGTGCGGTCTGGCAAGAAAGAGGGCGTGGACACAGGCAACTACTACTATGCCAAGATTGAGGGCAAGAGCCGAAAGACAGACCCGTTTATGGCACTGGTCGCCTCGATGGTGATTGAGGACGAGATTCCCGAACCACTGCCCGACAATCTGCCAGATATTACTATCATTACATGAGAGGAGGATTTGTCTTTGGCATTTGGCTTTTTCAAGTGGCTCATCAGGAGCCGTGATGCACCCGAACCCGTGACAATGGAGGAGATGTTTTCCCTGTGTTCGGAGTTGTATATCCGCGAGTTGGCATTTCAGTCCTGTGTCAATCTGGTCGCCAACGCCATCAGCAAGTGCGAGGTGAAAACCTATGTAGACGGTAAGGAGCAGAAAGGGGCAGAGTATTACCGCTGGAACTACGCGCCCAACCACAACCAGAATCGTTCCGCGTTCTGGCATACGCTCATCCATCGAATGTATCGTGACCGTGCGGTGCTGGTGGTCGAAAGTGGGGGCAACCTGTTGGTGGCGGACAGTTGGAGCAGACAGCAGTATGCCGTGCGAGAAGATGTATTTACACAGGTGACGGTCGGGGACTTCACTTTCCACAGAGCGTTTACCGCCTCCGAAGTATTATTCTTTGAATCCTCGGCGGAGGATATGAAAGCGGTCGTGGACGGACTGAATAGCTCTTACGCACAACTTATCGCATATGGGATGCGCGGTTACAAGAAGTCGCGTGGAGAAAAAGGAACACTGGAACTGGATACCAATGTGGCAGGCGATACCAAGTTTCTGGAGGCATTTGAGAACCTGAAAAACGAGGGCTTCCGACGCTTTGCCGAGGCGGACAATGCGATGATGCCCCTGTACCGTGGCATGAAGTACACCACGCTCTCCACTAAGACCTACAACAGCGACACCACACGCGATATCAGAGCGATGATTGACGATGTGACCGACTTCACCGCCAGAGGATTCGGCATCCCTGCGTGTCTGCTGAACGGTGCGGTGCAAAATGTGGACAGTGCCACCGACCAGTTCCTGACCTTTTGTATTGACCCACTCGCGGACAGTTTGCAGACGGAGATAAACCGCAAGCGATACGGTGCGTCCGCCGTGTTGCGTGGGACTTATTTACAGCTCGATACACGGCGCATAAAACACATTGACCTGTTGGATGTTTCCTCTGGCGTGGAGAAGCTGGTCGGGTCTGGTGTGGTGTGTATCAACGATATCCGCGCCCTGTTGGGGCAACCGCTTATCGATGCGCCGTGGGCGTGGGAGCATTTTATGACGAAGAACTATGCCACCGTTGCCGAGGCGTTGGCGACATTGGAGAAAGGAGCAGAAAATTGAGCCGAAAAAAATACTTTCAGTTGGTGGAGAACGCTGACAGGACAGCGGAGCTGTATATCTACGGCTACATTACCAGTTGGCCGTGGCAGGAGAGCGATGTGTCGAGCTATACGCTGTCGAGGGCGTTGCAGAGCGTCTGTGCCGACCAAATTACCGTGTACATCAACAGCTACGGCGGAGAAGTGGCGGAGGCGACCGCTATCTACAACCAACTGCGAAACCATAGGGCGCGGATTGTTACCGTGTGCGATGGCTTTGCGTGTAGTGCCGCGTCCGTCATCTTTATGGCAGGCGATGAACGGTGGATGAACAAGGCGAGCCGTCTGATGATTCACAACGCCATGAGCAAGGCGAGTGGCAACGCCCAAGAACTCCGCAAGGCGGCGGACGACTTGGAGAACATCAATGAACTGAGTATCACCGCCTATCTGGAGTGTATCAATATCCCACGGGAGGCATTGCAGACGCTCATGGACAGCGAAACATGGATTGCCCCAGAGGATGCCGTGCGGATGGGATTTGCGACAGGGATTGTGGCGCATGAGGAGAGCAATACCCCCCAACAGTCCGCCTTGTCCCTCGTGCTACAGGCTCTGGACGGTCAGAAACCGACAACCGTACAAACATTTTTGAACACGCTAAGTCAGCGTGGAAAGGAGTAACAACATGATGAGAAGTGAAGATATTATCCAGCAGAACCGCACGGAAATCATGCAACGCATGGCCACTGCCACCAGAAACAATGATACAGAGGCATTTACACAGGCGTGGGGCGAACTGGCGAACCAGATTGCCGAGGGGATTCGTGCGGACTTCCAGCAGATGCAGGATACCCAGGATGCCAATATCCTGACCGCCAGAGGTCGTCGTATGCTGACCAGTGCGGAGCAGAAATATTATCAGTCTGTGATTACGGCGATGAAGAGCGATAACCCCAAACAGGCGTTGACCAATCTGAACGCGGTTCTCCCCGAAACCACCATTGACGCGGTGTTTGAGGATTTGAAAACCAATCATCCGCTGTTGCAGGCTATCAACTTCCAGAACACGGGCGCACTGGTGAAGCTCCTGCTCTCCACGACAGGCGGTGCGGCCGCATGGGGTGCGATTGACGCAACAACCGCCTCGGAACTGAGTGCGAACTTTACCGAACTTGACCTGACACTGTGCTGTCTGACCGCGTTCCTGCCTGTGAATCGTCATATGGTCGACCTCGGCCCTGCGTGGCTCGACCGCTATGTGCGCGAGGTGCTGAGTGAGGCTCTGGCGGTGCAGTTGGAAGTGGGCATTGTCGATGGCAATGGCAAGGACGCGCCCATCGGCATGAATAAGAAACTCACAGGTGCGGTGGATGGTGTCCACAGCGACAAGGATACCATTGCGATTACCGATTTGTCGCCCGAAACTTATGGCACGCTGTTAAGTACGATGTGCGTCAATTCTCACGGCAAAAAGCGCGATATCTCTAAGGTGGTGTTCCTCGTGAACCCTGTGGACTACTTCACCAAGGTATTCCCTGCGACCACGGTGCGCGGTTCGGATGGCACTTTCAATGCCAATGTCTTTCCGTTCCCCACGGATGTGTATCCCTCTGTCGGCGTTCCCAGTGGTAAGGCGATTATGGGCATTGCCAAGAAGTACTTTATGGGTGTCGGTACGCAGTCGGGCGGACGCATTGAGTACAGTGACCACTACCAGTTCCTCCAGCGCAACCGCACCTACCTGATTACCCTGTACGGCTACGGTACGGCGATGGATGAAAACGACTTCCTGTATCTCGATATCAGCGGTCTGAAGCCTGCTTCTCTCCGCGTGGAGATGGTGAGCGAGTAAGATAATGGCAGATACAAGGGTGACAGAGGAACTCTTGGGGTGGGTCAAGAACTATGTGGATATCACATGGACAGACCCAGACACCGACAACAAACTGCGAGGGATAACCGCCAGAGGGATGTCATTTCTTGATGGTATCGCAGGGCGGGAACTGCCGTATGGGGAGGGCGACACAGCGACACAGCTTCTTCTCGACTATGTGCGGTATGTCAGAGCAGGGGCGTTCGCCCAGTTCCCGAAGGACTTTCAAGGGGAATTGCTCGCCCTACATATGTGTGGAGAGGTGGAGGCATATGAATACGACCGTGCTGAATGACGGACTGGTTGCCATTTACAGCGTGGTGAACACCGCCCCCAAGGGCGCAATCCCTGTCGAAATGCTCACCGCAACCCCGAAAGAAACCCTGCGGTATCAGCAGAGAACGGTCGGCGTAAAGCGTCACTATGAGGCACTACAGGCAAAGGAGCGCGTGGATTTGCTCGTCCGCGTGCCCTTTCGCCCCACCGTGTCCGTTCTCGATGTGGCGATACCAACGGTGGACGGACACCAATACCGCATTACGCTGATACAACCGATTGCAGGGAGCGTCCCTGCGGTGATGGATTTGACACTACGGAGGGTGGAGCATGAATACGGCAAACAGAATCCGTGAACTGGTAGACGCGCTGTGTACGGTGACGGGGAGCGTGTACCATGTCCGTGCGTACAAGGCAGAAGCTCCGTATCTGGTGTGGATGGAGGACGGCGCAGGGGACGCACTGCGTGCCAATGGCGCAACAGAGGAACAGCCCATCAGCGGAACTATCCACCTGTTTGAGCCAGAAACAACGGCGCAGAGCCTATATCCTGCCGTCCAAAAAGTGCTGAACAGCGTGGTGTGTGCGTGGTCGCTGAACAGTATCCAGTACGAGGAGGACACAGGCTTGACCCACTACGAATGGGTGTGGGAGGTGTGTTGAGATGGCGCGGATGACCGTAACCGCTGGGACAGCGTATCTTGAAAAACTCTCGGCACTGGCAGAGGGGAAAACGGTGTACCTTTACACACCGGGACTGCCGGAATCTCCAAAGAACCGTGCCTTGGCGGCGTCCATAGCGGCAGCCCAGAGAGAGCTGAAAAACTGGGGCGTACTTTTTACGGACGGTGAGCGAAAGCGGCTTGTTACCGCAGAAGAGGCACGGCAGCTTAAAAGAATGGGTAAACTGCCGGGGCCCGGTGCTGTGCTGACACCGCTGGGAAAAGAAATTTT
>JAZRID010000308.1:0-1973 GCA_045645125.1 Oscillospiraceae bacterium
GTGTTCACGAAGCGCATCAATGATTTCTTTTATGCGATTTGCCGCAAGTGCTGGTGTGCCACCTCCGAAATAGAGGCTGGTTACTTTTTTGGGCTCGGTATGCTGACTGCCTACCAGATGAATTTCTTGAAGCAAAGCATCGATGTACTTGTTGCATAGTGCATCGGAATACCGCACTTTGCAATAGGGGCAAAAATTGCAGATACTTTTGCAGAAAGGAATATGAACATACAGTCCAAGTTTTTCACATTCTGCAAAGGGCAATCTTTGGTCATATTCATTTTTGAATGTAAATGGCTGTATCGTGCGTGTAAGCCACATTCTTGTTAAACTTGTAATAAAACGCATAGCACTCCTAAATGTACTTCAAGTAGGTATGAAGCATTTCAAAGATAATTCGAGGATGGCCTCGGAACAAAAGTGTGTATTCAGCGACGAAGAAGTAGCCACATTGGTCACATAGACCAGGTACATCGATACATCGTCCGCAGGTAGACAGTTTTCCATTTTCCATCACAACGCACTGATGACATGGCGTAGGGAAGCGGTTTTCTATGAGATAGGGAAAGGCACTTTTCAAGTTGAATACAGGTGCGCCTTCTCGCATCATTTGTACTATCGTATCGCAACACTGGGCTTTTTCTTCTCGGCGCAAAGACAATGCCTTTGTATCGGGGTATGGTGTATGGAAATTGAATGATACCGCCCGAACATTTTTGGTGTCACGCGCAGTTAGACAGACATCTCGTATATAGTCCTTGTTAATTTGGTTGATTGCCATGTAAAAACAGATATTGTCTGCGGTGGCATTGCTGATATTCTTCATAATGGTGTCGTAAGTATCACCGCGAATTTCATTATGACGCTGCTTATCTCCATCCAAACTCAAGAGAATCAAATCAGCTTCAGGAAGGTCAATGGGGAATGTACCATTGGTGACTACATTGACGATGAGGAATCCCATATGTTTTGCTTCGATGACTAAATCTCTCAGTGTGCGTTCTCCATCTTTCCAGAGGAATGTTTCGCCCCCACAGAAGAACAAAATGCGTACCCCCATATCATATAATTGTTGCATTTCTTGACGAATTTGTTTATATGGATGAACGATGGCAGTAATATTGTTGACGGAGCAATGCTTGCAATGCAAGTTGCATTTGTCTGTAACAATTATCGTTCCAAGAATGGGAGATTTTTTCCTAAACAGTATTGTTTTGACACCAAAGGTGGCAAAGTGTAAAAAAGTTGACAGTTTCATGTAGTATCTCCATAGCTCGTTGCATAACAACAAAGATGTATATATCCCTGTTATACACGCTTGTTGCCTATTTTGCAAGTAAAAACACACCCCAAGTTGACCTCAGGGTGTGTAAAAATCAAGTAAAGGAACGGTACTACTTGCGAACCAGAATCACACCCAGTGTGCCGGGACCACAGTGACAGGAGATGGTACAACCAGCGGTGCTGATAATAATTTCAGTATCCTCACCGAGGCATGCGCGGATAGCACGGCAGGCGGTGTCCAGTGTGTCCTGTGCGACCCCAGCGGAGGTGAGAAAAACACGGGAGGTGTCAAACGCATCTGTATGGGACAGACGCTCGCGGACATACTGCTCCACACATTTGTCGAAGTTACCACGGTACTTCTTGCCAACTTGCATTTTTCCGCCAACGACCTCGATACAGGGTTTGAGTTTGAGCAAATTTGCGCCCAGTGCCGCCACACTGGAACAACGGCCACCTTTGTGCAGGTACTCCAACTGGTCGACGATAAAGCTGGTATCGACCTTATCGACGGCAATTTTCAGCGCATCCAGAATCTGCTCCACGCTCAGACCCTTGGATACCAGTTCGCAGGCAAGGATGACAAGAGCGCCGTGACCACTGGAGAGATTGCGGGAGTCGAACACATACACATGCTCCACTTCCTGTGCGGCGAGCAGAGCATTCTGGTGGGAGGAGGAGAACTCACT
>JAZRID010000309.1:0-1803 GCA_045645125.1 Oscillospiraceae bacterium
CCGATGGAATTGGTCGCCGCCTGTGGCATGGTCGGTGTGTTCTGTGGTGTGACAAATAGTCCCATTACCTCGCTGTTGCTCGCGTTTGAGCTGTTTGGCTTCGCAGGGATGCCGTATTATCTCGTCACGGTCGCCGCCAGCTATGTGATGTCGGGTCACTATGGTCTGTACCACGCACAGAAACTGATGTATGCCAAGACAGAGCCGACCTATATCAATTCCACAACCAGATAATGATATAAAAATCGGGAGTGTTGCACAGCTGATGGCGCAATACTCCCGATTGGTATTCCATGTTAGTTCCCTGAACAGGGAGCTTTTTTAAGCGTTTTTGAGTGCCTCAACCATGTCCAGATGCTCCCAAGGCAGGTCGAGGTCGGTGCGACCGAAGTGACCGTAGGCGGCAGTCTGTCGATAGATGGGACGGCGCAGGTCCAAACTGTTGATGATAGCGGTGGGGCGCAGGTCAAAGACCTTGTTTACTTTCTCCTCCAGGGCTTCATCGGAAATGACACCAGTACCGAAGGTGTCGACACGCACGGAAACAGGCTGTGCCACGCCGATGGCATACGCCAACTGCAACTGGCAACGCTCAGCCAGACCAGCGGCAACGATGTTCTTAGCAACCCAGCGCGCTGCATAGGCGGCGGAGCGGTCAACCTTGGTGGGGTCCTTGCCAGAGAATGCACCGCCACCGTGGGGGGCAGAACCGCCGTAGGTGTCCACGATAATCTTTCTGCCAGTCAAACCGCTGTCGCCCTGCGGACCACCGATGACAAATCGGCCAGTGGGGTTGACGAAGAAACGGGTATTTTCATCCAACAACTCGGCAGGGACGGTTGGCTTGATGACCAGCGCAATCATCTCCTCACGGATTTGTTCGAGAGTGACTTCGGGGGCGTGTTGGGTGGAGAGAACCACGGTATCCACGCGTACAGGGTGGTTGTTTTCATCGTACTCGACCGTAACCTGTGTCTTTCCGTCGGGGCGCAGGTAGTCCACCAGACCTGCCTTACGCACATCGGTCAGACGCTTGGCCATCTTCTGTGCCAGAGAGATGGGCAGGGGCATCAGTTGCTCGGTTTCACGGCAGGCATAGCCGAACATCATACCCTGGTCGCCAGCACCGTTGTCCAGATTGTCACGGCCGTCTTCCTTGGCCTCCAGGGACTTGTCCACGCCCAGTGCGATATCCGCACTTTGCTCGTCGATGTTGGTGATAACGGCGCAAGTTTCGCTGTCGAAGCCGAACTTGGCGCGGTCGTAGCCAATCTCGCGCACGACCTGTCGCACGATTTTCTGGATATCCACATAGCAGTTGGTGGTGATTTCACCCATCACATGAATCAAACCAGTGGAAGCGGTGGTTTCACAGGCCACGCGGGACATGGGGTCGCGTTCGAGCAGTGCGT
This sequence comes from Oscillospiraceae bacterium, assembly GCA_045645125.1. Lineage (GTDB taxonomy): Bacteria > Bacillota > Clostridia > Oscillospirales > Oscillospiraceae > Pelethomonas. The sequence goes on from JAZRID010000309.1 coordinate 1,413, forward strand.
CCAGAATGGCATCACTAATCTGGTCACACATTTTGTCGGGATGTCCTTCCGTCACCGACTCGGAGGTAAATAATCTTCTTGCCATTGTTTCTGTTCTCCTTTCATTTTACAGGGGGGAAGATGAAAAAATCCGCCGTATCACGGCGGAGTAGAATGCAGAGCTTCCTCATCTTGCGCTGACCGCCGGATTTGGCACCTTACGATTGCAGGTTGCCGTAACTTCATCGGGCCGTTCCCTCCGTCACTCTTGATAAGGTATTTGATTTTCCTAGTCCATTATAGAAAAGATGCCCCTGTTTGTCAACAGGAAGTTTCCAAACTCCCTTTTTACTTTTGGACTGCTGGATTCCAACTTCGGCAATTTCACAACAAGTTGATTAAAACAGGAAAA
>JAZRID010000310.1:0-2931 GCA_045645125.1 Oscillospiraceae bacterium
CGCCGTCCTGCGTATTCCGCGTATCGTGTACAGTCAGCGTGACAGGTTGCATTTCTGGTGACGCAATCTTTCGTGCATGGTGATTTCTCCACTACTCGCCGACCCTCCTGTTCCATGCCCTTTCTGCTTTTGCCCCTCCGATTGTTTCATCGAGAGCTATGTCTATCTCCTCACCGTGGTAAAACGCGCCTTTTACAGACGCTCCACAGGTTACACACCGCGCAACAATATAACCTTTCCAACACAGATATGTTGCTCCACTAAAGGCTATTTCAGCTTCGCCACCACAAAACGGACACGGTTTCAACTTTTTATCAACCATTATGCACCTCACATTCCCACCGACCCCAGTAGCTTTTGTAGCTGTTCATTCCGCTTTGCGTTCGTAACCCCCATCGGACAGCGCAGGCATTTTCATGCCCTCGGAGAGCCGTTCCATCGCGTTACGCACATCAGACGGTAACGCAAGGTATTCTCTCTCTTTGGTTGCTCGCGCCCTGTAGCTACGCTGAAAATTGGACGCAACCACACTTCCCAGCACTTCGCTATCCATCATCGCCCACTCTCGCAATTGGTTCGGTGAGCCCACCAACCGCTGCACAACAGGCGGCAACTTGTCAAATTCCTCTTTTGCGCCATAGTTCGCGTTCCGCGTTGCTTTGCGTACCAGCTCCCATGCCTCTAGCTCCGTCATTTCATCATGCGTGTGGAGCTTAACAATCGCGGTTTTGATTGCACCGATATGCGGCGGAAAGCCTGTAGCGTCATTCGCGATAAACGCCTTAACAGCCATCGCAACGACTTCTGCACTCTCGTCCCTAAACATCTCCGTCCAGAGGTTTACAATCCCCTGCGCCTCTGTGCGTTGCATATCTCTGTAAAAGTTGGGATACGCCGCTTTCAGCACCGACATGATAGCCAGCGTTTCTTTCTCAGTCATCCGTTTTTCCCTCCATCAACATTTCCAGAAACAGATTGCCACTCTGTTTCTGCTTCATGCCTCTTGCGCCTGTAGTCCGTGTTACTGCGTCCTTTTTTGCCCAATTGCGGATCGTTGCGTAATGCGACTTATACGCTTTGCCTGTGCTGGCAATGTAGCAAGATAAGTCTTCGATACGGTCTGCCCAGTCGGGAAAATTTGCTTGCAGTTTAGTCAGTTCATCGTCCGTCAGCAGGACATTGTTGTACTCACCGTATTTGTGCGCAACAGGTTTTTTGGGGGAGAGGGAAACCGATTCGTCAGAATCGGCATCATCTGTACTTATCTCTACTGTACTACCCTTATCTCTACTAAACTTATCTATACTATACTGCGTTGCCAGATGGTTGCCGTTTGGTTGACGAGTGGTTGCCAGACGGTTGCCATTTGGTTGACAAGTGGTTGACACGCTTTTCGGAGTATCGGCAGGAAGTGGCAACCGTTCCATATAGACATCGCTGGCATTGATTTCCAGTGTAGCCAATTCGTCTTGATATTGTGTGGGGTTGTAGCGGTCTTTTCGTAGCGTGTTGTGCATCCGCCAGTGCTTAATGACCAACACACCGCTTTCAAAACCAATGACAAAACGCTTGACGATAAGTAGCTTCAAATCGTCCTCAGACGCGCCAATAGTGCGCTGGATACGCTTAGGATTGTTCACGAATCCATCATCATCAGCACGCATATTCAGATGGAAATACAGGGCTTGTGTTGACAGTGGCATATCGAGAAAAGCATCACTGTCAATGACTTTCTGGGTAAACATTCGCTTTTCAGCCATAGACTATCACCTCGTTTAATTTCTTTTGTAGGTGGAGGGATACCCCACTGTGGCAGGGTATCCCGTGTGTCGGTTAAAACGGCAAGTCGCCGTCGTCGTTTGGAATATCGGCAAATCCGTTGCTAGGCGGTGCGCCGTATGCAGGGGGTGCGCTGGGGGTGTTGCCTGCGTCGCGCTTAGAATCACCAAAGTAGACATCCGTCGCTAGGACCTCTGTAGCGCGGCGGTTATTGCCGTCCTTATCTTTCCATTCACGGACCTGCAAACGCCCCTCTACGACCGCCATACGGCCCTTGGTGAGGTATTTACAGACAAACTCCGCGGTCTGTCTCCACGCAATCACCTCGATAAAGTCCGTTGCCTTTTCGCCACCCTGCTTGAAGTCGCGCTCACAGGCGAGTGTAAATCCAGTGACGCTCGTACCGTTCTGCGTGGTACGGAGTTCAGGGTCACGCACGAGGCGACCCATGAGAATAATTCTGTTCAGCATATTTTCTCTCCTATCTCTGGCATAGCGTGTTGGCTTGCCATTTCCGATAAACTACCTGTTCTCTTGTCCAGTCTGGGTAGAACTGCTTAAGGTGTGCTACAATTTCCTCGTACAGTTGCCCTGCGCTCTTTCCCTCGTCAAATTCCCTGTGGCAACAGGGGCAGAGCGTGACGATATTTTGCTCCACCCCCATACCACCCTGACTACGCCGTACTACATGGGCATTCGGTACACCTTGGTTGGAGTAACAGAGGATACATCGGTGGTCATCCCTGTCAAAAACAATCTCTTTGACATTGGGTGGAATCGCTGTGGCCCGTGTCATTTTGTGCATCCCCACTCCTCCTTCAAAAGCGACAGTTCTCGCTCAGTCAGTGTTTCAATTCCTTGGCTCTTGCACTCGTCCACAATGGAATCAATCAGCCGTGACATCTGCCGTGTATCGTATACAGAGGAACCGTAGTAGGCTATGACCGTGGTGTATCCGTTCTGTGTACTCTTGTCCAGCTCCTCCACCATCCAGCCGACACGACCGTACCCCCAATGCTCCTTGAACGGAGCTACGGCATCTGTGGACATACGGAGTATTTCGTAGTTGTCACCGATATCCTTGATAATGTCGCGGTATATCTCCTCTTTAGGGATGTGTAGCACCGCTGAGAGCTTCCCTAACATCGCCCA
>JAZRID010000311.1:0-7842 GCA_045645125.1 Oscillospiraceae bacterium
GACCGCTTGGCCTCCGACTTTTATCAAGACCAACTGCGAGGAACTTGTTCCCGTTGAGTACGCTGTTGACAATGTCAAGCCTGGCCATGTCATCGTGATTGTAAACGAGGACGGCACGCAGACCGTCGTTCCCACTACCAAGATGACTGAGAACGGTCTGGTGTTCTACTGCGAGAATGGTGTTGCTGTGAAGGTTATCTACAACGCTAAGAACTTTACTGACATCAAGGATGGTAAGTGGTACAACGACGCGGTTGACTTCGTGTCTGCTCGCGAAATTATGACTGGTATGACCGCTACCACCTTCGAGCCCAATGGCACCACCACCCGTGCGCAGGTTTGGACCATGCTGGCTCGTCTGGCTGGTGTCGATACCACCTGCACCGAGGGTAACTGGTACGATGTCGCTCGCGCTTGGGCGATGGAGAACGGTATCTCCGATGGTACTGGTGCTAACGACAGCATTACCCGTGAGCAGCTGGTCACTATGCTGTACCGCTTCGCTCAGTTCCAGGGTAAGGCTGATGGCGAGGCTAAGTCCATCGAGGGCTTCAGCGATGCCGCACAGGTCAGCTCTTGGGCTAAGGAAGCTCTGGAGTGGGCTTACGGTATGGGCGTGATGAATGGTAACGCCGACGGTACCATGAATCCCAAGGGCAATGCCACCCGTGCTGAGATGGCTCAGTTCTTTATGAACTTCATCCAGAACATCTAATCAAAATCATTCCTTGCTCAGTAGCGATAACATCGCAAACAAGCAATGAGTTGTTTTGTCCCCCCAACGCATCCGCGTTGGGGGGATTTTTCGTACCCTACGATTGTTAAAAATACAACGCTTGACATCATTAAAGTACTGTATTAGAATAAATTGAATAAAAAATTTATAAAAGATAAGAAAACTTTGTACATCCATGACAAATCGTCGAGAGAGAAAGGAAGTTACTATGAAATATTCGAGCAAAGTCAAAAAATGTATCTTGTCGCCAATGCGTAAATTCTATCCGTACGCCTATGCAGCGGAGCAGGCTGGAAAGAAAATATACTCCCTGAATCTGGGCCAGCCTGATGTGGAAACACCACCACAGTTTTTTGAAGCGGTGCGTAAGTTTGAACAGCCCGTGTTGGGGTATGCGGCTTCGACTGGTATCCTTGAGCTGATTGACGCAATTCGGAAATACTATGATAATCTGCATATGCACTATGAGAGAGAGGATATCCTCATCACCACGGGCGGAAGCGAGGCATTGCAGATTGTATTCAACTGCATTCTGGATGACGGTGACGAAATTATTATCCCCGAGCCGTTCTATCCCAACTACACAACGATGGCAATTACCGCAGGTGCCTCGGTGAGAGCGATTCCTACTTCTCCTGAGGATGGCTACCACTACGCAGACCGCGCCAAAATTGAAGCCGCTATCAATGAAAATACTCGTGCGATTCTCTGCACCAGCCCTGGAAATCCGACTGGCTGTGTGCTGACGCGCGAGGAGATGCGGATGATTCTGGATGTTGCGAAGGAGCATAACCTGTTCCTGTTGGCGGATGAGGCGTACCGTGAGTTTATTTATGAGAGCGAGGAACTGCTGAGTTTTGGTGAATTTGAGGATGGCGCAGAGAATGTCGTGATTCTTGACACCGTTTCCAAGCGTTTCTCCGCCTGTGGCGCGCGCATTGGTTGCATTATCTCCCGTAACAAGGAGCTGATGGGCGAGTGCTTGAAGTTGTGCCAGTGCCGTATCAGTGTTTCCACGCTCGACCAGATTGCGGCAGCATCGCTGTATGATGTTGGTCCTGACTACTTCACCGCTGTGCGTGAGGAGTACAAGCGCAGAAGAGATGCCGTTATGGCTAAGCTAGAGAAAATTCCTGGTGTGGTGTGCAGATGTCCGAAGGGCGCATTCTATGTGATGGCCGCCCTGCCAGTGGACAGTGCGGACAGCTTCCAAGAGTGGATGCTGAAGGAATTTGACGACAACGGCGAGACCGTAATCTGCTCCCCTGCAGGCCCGATGTACGCAACACCCGGAAAGGGTATCAACGAAATTCGCATTGCCTATGTCCTCAAGCAGGAGAACTTGGAGCGTGCGATGGATATTCTGGCGTTGGGCATTGAGGCTTATAATAAGCGCAATCAATAAGAAATGGTATAGTATGCTCCCGGCTACTCACTGGGTGGTCGGGAGCTTCTTGTATAAGGAGGATATGATAATGAAGCATACGATGTTGGCGATGACACGCTTTTCTCTGCGCGATGGTTTTTATGCCGAAGTCATCGCAGAAAAAGACGAGATTGCTTTCTGGTTAGGGCATGAGGAGGCGGATATCAAAGAGAAGATGTTTGCACTCTCGGCGCAGTTAGCACCTGCGGAGCGGTGGGAAACACTGCTGGCGGATAATTGTGAAGACTATCTGGAAGACTTTAGCGAGGCTTGGCTGGACGAATGATGGTTTTTTGCGAATTGTCCAAATGGTGTTGAAACTGCCCGAAACGAGTGCTATACTGAAGAAAATATATAGCAAAGGAGCTGGCAGATATGATAAAGCGATTTTGGGCAATTCTCCTATCGATGGCAATGCTATTGATGCTGACCGCCTGTGCGACGGGAAATAACGGTGTGGCGCAGTCGGACAAACAGGAGCAGAGCAACAGTAACGCAGGGCAACAACAGACGGAGAATACAGACCCCGCCCCCGATGTGCCCTCTACTCCCGATGGGGAATCGGATGTAGAGCAGGAGCCTGCCCCAGAAATCGAGCCAGACCCTGTGCCGATGGTGCAGGAATACACCATCCTCGACCCGACAGTAGAGCCAGATGGCGGTGTCCGCGACGGTGTGACCTATGTGCCATACAACGGCATTGTGGAGCATCTGTTCTTCCACCCAGTGATTGCCTACCCCGAACTCGCCTTTGACGGCGATTACCAGTCGGATGGTCTGGATGACTGGATGTTGACAGTGGGGGAGTTTGTCAAAATTTTGAACAGCCTGTATGAAAACAATTATATTCTGGTGGATATCGCAGATGTGTGGAGTGAAACGACCGATGAGAGCGGAAAAACCGTGATGGTGAAAAACACACTGTATATTCCAGAGGGAACAAAACCTCTTGTATTCTCCTATGACGATGTCAACTACTATGAATATATGTTGGAGAATGGTTTTGCCTATAAGTTGATTATCGGTGAAGATGGAAAACTCTGGACTTGGGGACTTGACCCACAGGGGAATGAAGTCGTGAGCCGTGATTTGGATGCCGTGACGATTCTCGATAAGTTCGTGGAGGAGCATCCTGATTTTTCTCCCTTTGGTGCAAAGGCGTGTCTGGGTCTGACTGGCTTTGAGGGGATTCTTGGCTACCGTACCCACACGACGAGCGAGGGGTGGACGGCGGAAAAAGAGGTGTACCGTCAGCAGGAGATTGAGGCGGTTAAGCCGATTATTGAAGAACTGAAACGCACAGGTTGGACTTTCGCGAGCCACACTTGGGGACATATCCGTTTGGGCAGTGGCAATATGACGCGCATCACCGAGGACACAGAGCGTTGGTTTACAGAGGTGGGCAGTCTGATTGGGGAAACGACCATTATTCTCTATCCCCACGGCGACAGACCCGATGGAAATGACTGGACCCTGACAGGAGAAACTTTCCGTTATCTCCACGAGAAAGGATTCCGTGTGTTTTGCTCGGTGGGTATTGAATCCTTCAGCTATATTAAGAAGGATATTGGTGCCGTTATCTGCGACAGAATGCACCCCGATGGCACAACTTTACGCAGTGCTAAATGTCTGGAGCGATACATGAAGTTTTATGATGCCAGAGAGATTATTGACCTTAGCGTTCGCCCACAGCGTGCAGTCGGTTGGCAGTAATGGGACAGGAGGGAGCCTATGACGAAACAGGAACTTTGCCAGAAGGCAGTTGAGATGCTACAGAGAGCGTATGTGCCGTATTCCCATTTCCCTGTCGGTGCAGCGTTGGAGTGCGAGGATGGTACAGTGTTTACAGGGTGCAATGTCGAGAATGCGGGGTATTCGCCCACAAACTGCGCCGAGCGTACCGCTGTGTTTAAGGCGGTCAGTGAGGGATATCAAAAGTTTACGCGCATTGCCATCGCCGCGACCACAGAGCAATTTTGTCCGCCGTGTGGGGTGTGTCGGCAGGTGTTGCAGGAGTTTGCACCCGATTTGGAGGTGATTTTGGTCAACTGCAAGGGCGATACGATGGAGTTGACCTTGAAAGAACTGTTGCCGTACGGCTTCGACAGTGGAAATTTGAAGTAAAAAGTCAAACATAATCTTTTGGGGAGTATTGCAGTGTATCTGTAATGCTCCCTTTTTCGTTGGAAGGAATTTCTTCTTTCCTTATGATGGAAAATATGCTAAAATGTTGTCGAATTTGTAAAACCATGTTTAGAGAAGGAGAATGCCTATGAAACAAATCTTGTCCCTGCTGTGCTGTCTTGCGTTACTGTTGCCACTATTGAGTGGTGATGTGCGGGCTGTAGAGGCCTATACAACCAGTGAACAAGGATTGGAATTGATTGCTGACTATGAGGAATATCCAGATGAAATGACCGAGGAGGAAGTATATCAACAACTGTGTACGGAATTGAAGCGCAGTGAGAATGAAGTCAACAACCTGCTGAACAAACATTCGATTTCTGTGACACAGGAGCAGTTTGATGCGTTGGTCAGTCTGACACACGCACTGGGTACGCAGTGGATGAACCCGAAATATCGCTTTTGTGCGTATCTGATAAACGGGATTGAGCGGTATAGTGCGTGTGAAGTGGTGAATGCGATTGCAACATGGTGTCACAAGGGGACAACGATGGTACATGAACTCGCACAGCGCAGATTGCGCGAGGCATATTTGTTCCTGTATGGACAATATGACAACCGTGCAGGGGAGGAGTATACCTATATTCACTTTAACACGAACGGTGGTAAAATGGAGAATACCACGGTTTTCTATCCTGTCGGCTCGTTTTATGGTCCATTGCCCACGGTGGAGCAGGGGAAAAAGGTGTTTCAAGGTTGGTATACCGCGGATGGCGCGTTATTGACAGGGGAGGAAGTTGCGCAGAAAGCACTGTACGCGACAGCGCGTTGGGCAGACGATGTGACGGAGGAAGTGGATTATTCCCGTTGGACCAATCCGTACAGTGATTTGAAAGATACCGACTGGTTTTTTACCTATGTGCGCGAGTTGAGTGTAAAAAATGTCGTGGGTGGTTATCCAGACGGTACTTTTCAAGCGAGTAACCATCTGAAAACGGGCGAAGCTCTCAAGCTGATTCTGCGCGCGGCAGGATATCCTGAGCAGACACCGCTGGACAAGCACTGGGCATCGGGATATATTGTGCTGGCGCAACAACTCGGTTGTTTTGCGGAGGGGGAACTGATAGACCCAGAGGCCCCGATTGACCGTCTGAGCGTGGCGCGTATCACGGCACGCGCACTGGGACTGGAGAATCGTGAGGGAATCAGTCCCTTTGCCGATGCACAGGAGCCGTATCTCCGTACGCTCTACGAGGAGAAAATTTTGGAGGGCAGTGTGGTAGGCAGTCAGCGTCTATACTACCCGAACAGCAATATCACTCGTGCAGAAATCTGTGCTGTGGTCAGCCGTGTGAGCAATTGGAGCTATACGGAGAAGAATGACCCGGCAGAAAGTGGCTTTGTGGTGTACCGCGATAACCAGTATCCCACATTGACCGTCGTACCAGCGTGTACATATGATACGAACTTGTTCGTATTGGATGAAAGCAATATGACGATGTATTACCACGACCCAGCCTATACCACAGCACTGGGCATTGATGTTTCCTCCCATCAGGGCGAAATTGATTGGGCGCAGGTGGCGCGCGCTGGCGTGGAGTTTGTGATGATTCGACTGGGATTCCGTGGCTACGGCGCGGAGGGCAAACTGGTGCTGGATAGCTATTTTCAGCAGAATCTGACGGGAGCGAAGGCGGCTGGCTTGAAAGTTGGTGTATATTTCTTCTCACAGGCCATTACCGTGGCGGAGGCAGAGGAAGAAGCCAAGTTTGTATTGGAGAATCTGGCAGGGGCGCAGTTGGACTACCCTCTGGTGTATGACTGGGAGCCAGTCAGTGATAAGAGTGCGCGTACCAATGGATTGGGTACAGAAAGGTTGACGGATTGTGCGATTGCATTCTGCGATGCAGTGTCCTATGCTGGATATACCCCGATGATTTATTACAATTTGCCTGTTGGCTATACGCGGTATGACCTGAGCCGTCTGACCGCGTACGATGTGTGGTTTGCTCAATATGCAAAACAGCCAGCGATGTACTACGACTACCGCATCTGGCAGTATACCGACAGTGGCAAGATTCCCGGCATTTCGACCAAAGTAGACATGAATATTGCCTTCCGTCCTTATTAAATTTTGACAGCAGGAATGTCGCTTTTTGCGGTGTTCCTGCTGTTTTTCCGTTGTGCCCAAAAAAGAATAAAATTTTTATAAAAAACGGAGAAAAACACTTGACATTTTAGGATAGATGCAGTATGATGATAACGCTTGTGAGGGCGTACCCTGTGTGGACGCGAGGGCAAGCACTGCGATGATGCGGGAGATTGCGGCGAGAGCCGGTAACTTTCGCGGAGTATGTCCGATAATCGGGCGGCTGAGAAGGTCCTTTACCACAGCGTAGATCGCTGTGCCATGGGCAAGTACCGGCCAGTTGCGCCGGTATTTTCTGTGAGTAGGAATGATACGCACGGTTGAGTGGTAAGAACTTCTCGCCGTACAGAGTAAGGAAACATCGTAACTACTTTGTACAATATTATGGAGGAAACTAGCAATGGCAAAAGAAATGATCCGCATCCGCCTGAAGGCTTACGATCATCAGGTTATTGATCAGTCCGCTGAGAAGATTGTTGAGACTGCAAAGCGCAACGGCGCAACCGTCTCCGGTCCTATCCCCCTGCCCACCAAGAAGGAGGTTGTCACCATCCTCCGCGCTGTTCACAAGTACAAGGACAGCCGTGAGCAGTTCGAGCGTCGTACCCACAAGCGTCTGATCGACATCACCAACTCCAACCCCAAGACGGTTGAGGCCCTGATGAGCCTGGAGCTGCCCGCTGGTGTGGAGATTGAGATTAAGCTGTAAGCGAAATCTCCGGACGAGACCCGCGGTGAGCGCACCGCAACTGAAATTTGTTTACCCATCAGTCCGCTGACTTGCGTGAAGTGGACGGGGTCATGTCGTCGTAGCAATAGGTGCAACGAATTGCTCGCTAACTACGCCGACCAATAACCTTAATAAAGGAGAATATCTACCATGGAGAAGGCAATCATCGGTAAGAAAGTTGGCATGAGCCAGATTTTCGATGCCGACGGCAAGGTGATTCCGGTTACCGTTATCGAGGCCGGTCCCTGTGTTGTAGTGCAGAAGAAGACCGTCGAAAAGGACGGCTACGCATCTGTACAGCTGGGCTATGAGGACATCGCTGAGCACAAGCTGTCCAAGCCCGAGGCTGGTCACCTGGCTAAGGCTGGTGTTCCTGCCAAGAAGCATCTGAAGGAATTTAAGCTGAACAAGGGTGCCGAGATGAACATCGGTGACATTGTTAAGGCTGATACTTTTGCAGTGGGCGACCATGTTGATGTCACCGGCATCAGCAAGGGTCACGGTTACGCCGGCGTTGTCAAGCGCCACGGCGCCCACGTGCAGAGAAGAACCCACGGTGGTGGCCCTGTCCATCGTCATGCCGGTTCTATGGGCCCCATCGATCCCGCTCACATTTTCAAGGGCAAGATCGGTGCAGGTCACATGGGTGTTGACCAGGTCACCGTTATGAACCTGGA
>JAZRID010000312.1:0-3986 GCA_045645125.1 Oscillospiraceae bacterium
AAAATTCCTGTCCACAAATGCTATCCTGTGTCAGGATGTATGCTTTATGATAGCACGATTTATCGTTGGTGTAGAATCCGCTTGTGATTCGGCAGGGGATGGTGTAAAATAGACTTGTACAAAGGGGGAAATTTTTAACAATAGGGAGCAAGGAGCCGTTACGAACAGGAGGTAAGTATTATGGAAAAAGAAACAAGGGGAACGGTCATTTCCGTTGCAAAACAGTGGTGGTTAAAAGTCAACACAAAACCAATTCGGATGCACGCGCTGGATGGTGCAACTTTCCCCCATATCATCAAAGTCAAGTATATGGTGGACGGCACGGAATACACCAAAAGAAAGTGGATTCCTGCAGGATATCGTGTGCCTGCCGTGGGAAGTACCCTTAAAGTTTTCTATCGTGCAGAGAAACCGTCGAAAGCACGGATTGAAATATAAATACAAGTGATGGAGGTTTACAATGAAAATAACCAAAATTGCTTCTGACGCACAAGTAGTCAGCCGTTGGAGTGGCGGAACAACCACACAACTTGCGATTTTCCCACCACAGGCCGTCTATGCCGACCGAGATTTTCTATGGCGGCTCAGTTCTGCCGTTGTGGAATTGCCAGAGAGCGACTTCACGCCATTGCCTGACTACGACCGTATTTTACTGATTCTCGATGGTGAATTGACGCTCTCCCACGACGGTGGCGAGGAGTACACCCTACATACACTGGAGCAGACCAGTTTTGACGGCGCATCGCACACCTACAGCCGTGGTCAGGTGACAGATTTTAACTTGATGATGCGAAAAGGACGCTGTACTGGTCGGGTAGAAGTACGAAAAATAGGAGACGGTCGCGCCTATGGCGAGGTGCTGTCTGAGGACTATGACACACACCTGTTTTACTGCGTATCTGGCGAAGTACAGGCGAACATTGGCACGGAGTGGTTTAACCTCTCGCAAGGCGATGCCCTGCTACTGGAAGGCAAGGATGCCGTGGCGTGTATTTGGTACGGCGATGGAATTGGTGTCCTAGCCCAGATGAAAACACAATAAGCGCAACATAGGAAAGCCCCCTCCAACCTGTTCACTGTTCAGGACGGAGGGGGTTCAGTCATAGGACGCTGATATTTTTATCATGCAGTTTTTGATAGACAAAGCCACGGAACAGGGTATACAGCACGGAGGTGAGGGGGATGAAGGTGAGCATACCCACCACGCCCATCAGACTACCGCCGATGGATACTGCTGCCAGTACCCAGATGGAGGGGAGTCCCACCGAATTGCCGACCACATGGGGGTAAATCAGATTTCCCTCAATTTGCTGTAGGATTAAGAACATCACGACAAAGATGAGGGCTTGCATGGGGGATACCATCAAAATGAGAAACGCGCCGACACCACAGCCGATAAATGCGCCGACAATCGGGATTAAGGCCGTCACGGCGATTAAGCAGCCGACCAGCAGGGAGTAAGGCATTCCCAGTACGGTCATGGTGAGGAAAAACATGAAACCGAGAATCACGGCTTCCAGACACTGCCCTGTGATAAAACTGGAGAAGATACGGTGACTGAGGGCGCAAATTTCAATCACACGGGTTGCAGCCTGTGGAGAAAACAGGGCAAAAAACACCTTTCGGCACTGCAAAGCCAGTTTTTCTTTCTGCAACAGCAGATAGCAGGCGAAAACAAACGACACAAAAGCGGTAGCAATGCCACTAAAGAATCCCTTGGCAACGGTGATGGTGGAGGTGAGGACATTCCCAGCACCGTTTTTGAGGAAGTTGCCGACTTTATTGAAAATACTCTCCCAGTTGATAGCCGTCCAGTCGATACTGATGGAGTTTATCCAGTGCAAGAGTTCGGGGTCATTGGCAAACATCTCCTGTCCCCACGCAATCGTGCGTGTGAAAAAGGATTGAATTGTCCCACCCAATCCAGCGATGGTAGAGGTCAACTGTGGTACAATGACCAGTACCAACACGGCGATGACAGCAATCACGAGAAGAAAGGTGAGGAGCAGACTGATGCCACGGCGCAACGGTGCCGAGATGCGCTGTTGCACCTTGGGTGAGGAGAACAGCAAGTTCTCCACGGAATGCATGGGAACATTGAGGATAAAGGCCATGGACGCGCCAATCAGAAACGGTGAGAGTATCCCAATGATAAAATGAAGTGCAGAACCGAGTGCGGAAAAATGTTGCGAAACGGTCAGGCAGACCGCCGCAAATAGGATGAGAACCATGATTTTTTTCATGGTGGAACGGGAAAGATTCATACTAGAGTAACCTCCTTTGTGGAAACACCTTCCTAGCCACTATCCTAATCATTTCGGAGAGAACAGTCAAGGTATCAATTGTGAATTTTATGTAGAGAGTGCTTTCTTTCTGGATAGGGCTGTGCTATACTGAGGAACAATTAGGATATAACGGAGGCAACGATGAGCAAACATCTTCACAATCTGCGTACGGAGGCGGAGCGCAAGGCAGTCGATACGCTCAATGGTATTATGGACGAATTTAGTAAAGTACTTTCTCGTGATACTTCTCGGAAAGTATATGATGATTTCTTTGGTGCGCCGACACCACCGACCACCACCCCACGAACCCCACAGCCACAACAGAACCAGCCAAAACCAGTACCCACAGCGGAATCGGGAGATACCCCATCGGGAGCGAAAAAACCAGAAGAACATACTGCGCCCACTGTCCCCACCCCTGTGGATACGGAGGACGGGCAGAAAGAGCAGGAACCGCCCAAGCCGACACTGGAGGAGGCGATGGCGGAGTTGCAGGAATTGGTCGGACTGGAAGCGGTCAAAAAAGAGGTGGACAGTCTGGTGAACCTCGTCAAAGTGCGTACGCTACGCCGTGAGCGCGGTCTGAAATGCCCTGCCATGTCGTTCCATCTGGTGTTTTCGGGCAACCCAGGCACAGGAAAGACCACCGTGGCGCGTATTATCGGCAAGATTTACAGCGCACTGGGACTGCTCTCTAAGGGGCATTTGGTCGAGGTAGACCGCAGTGGACTGGTCGCAGGCTATGTGGGACAGACGGCGGTGAAAACACAGGAGGTCATTCAAAAGGCGCGTGGCGGTGTGTTATTTATCGACGAGGCCTATTCCCTCGCACCCGAAAAGGCGGATAAAGATTTTGGGCAGGAGGCTATCGACACCATTCTCAAGGCGATGGAGGATTACCGCGACGATTTTGTTGTTATCGTGGCAGGATATGCCTCTTTGATGCCACGCTTTATCGACTCCAACCCTGGTCTGAAATCACGCTTTAACAAATATCTCGATTTTGCCGACTACGATGGCGAACAGCTCTATGAAATCTTTATGGGGCGCGTGGTACGAAATGATTACAAACTCGATGCGGAGGCAGATACCGCCATTCGTGCCTATCTCAACGAACTCTACGAGGAGCGCGACGACAATTTCGGCAATGGGCGCGATGTGCGGAATCTTTTTGAAAAAATCGTAGCCAAGCAAGCAAACCGTGTCGCTGGGATGGATGCACCGACAGACGAGGAACTTTTGACGATTACCAAAGAGGACCTCGTGATAGAGTGAATAAAATAGGGGAGTGTTGCGTGGACTTGGCAACACTCCCTTTGCTGTTTGTCAGTGATTTTAATGTTTGGGTACAGGCTGACGGCGGAAGATGACTTCCATCGCTTTGCAGACAGTCGTAACAATCAGGGCAGAAACGATTGCTTCAGGAATACCTGCGGTGACAGCAACGGTCATAACCATCCCACCGACTGCGCTGATATCAATACTGTAGATGGTGGCAAGCACATCGCTGGCTACTAACCACAGAGAACCGAGGTAAAAAACGGTGTTGAGCATGGAGCCAGTAAAGCCAGTGACACCGTATCGGAGAATACTGTTGGCGAGGTGATTTTTTTTATTAGCAGTGATTTTCTTCATTGTGTTTGCCAACAGACCAGACAGCCAACCCATCAAAATACGCGGAACCATACAGATGAGGAGATA